>JAQUJQ010000132.1 GCA_028680875.1 Eubacteriales bacterium | reverse complement strand
TCTAAACAATACAATTGTTCCGTTTTTAAGGGTACCTTGTGTGTTTCAATCCAAACATACTGTTAGTGAATCATCCATGTTCATCATTGCTAAATAGCTCATCAGTCCCATACTTGTTTCTAAACACTCTTCATTGATTTCTAAGCCTGATGTATGCAATGCAGGATTTGTCATCTTGGGATAACCAGTGCCGAGCAAGTAAAAGCAGGAACTGAAGTTCTGGGCATAATAAGCAAAATCTTCTGATGCCATCCAGATATCTGTCTCAATAATATTAGTTTTACCCATGTATTCCTTCATATGAGAATGAACTTTATCTGTTAAGGCTTCACAGTTAAAGAGGCAGGGATACCCTTTTTTTATATAGATGTTACATTCGCAACCCAATCCACGGGCTATGGAATTTGCTATTTTTTTTATTTTTTTATGTGCTTTTTCGCGCCACTCTTCATCCATGGTACGAAAAGTTCCCTCTAAGAAAACGGTGTCGGGTATTATATTCGTGGAACCATTAGCATTGATCTTTCCGAATGATAATACAGTCGGGGTTCTTGGATTATTATATCTGCTTACAATTTGTTGCAGTGTAACGATGATGGTTGATGCAGCAACTACAGGATCATTATTGTTGTGTGGTTCGGCGCCATGACCACCTTTCCCTTTTACCTCCATCCTTATCTCATCCATGGAGGCCATAAACATTCCTTTGCGGATGCCAATTTTTCCACTTTCAATGGAAGGCATAGCATGTTGGCCTAAAATTATATCGACTTGAGGGTTTAGTAATACCCCTTCCTGTAGAATTTTAATAGCTCCACCCGGTAGTATTTCCTCTGCGGGTTGAAAAATCAGCTTGACAGTTCCCTTAATTTTCTTCTCTAGTCTTTTGAGTATATAAGCCACACCCAATAAAGATGCAACATGCAGGTCATGACCGCATGCATGCATCACTCCCTGCCTGACCGACTTAAAAGCGAGCTTAGTCTCTTCCTGGATAGGGAGGGCATCCATATCAGCGCGGAGGGCTATTGTTTTACCCGTTTTATAGTTGTCTTGCAATGTGGCTATTACACCAGTATCCGCAACAGGTATCCAGGGTATTCCCCATTCATCTAATGTCCTCTTTATAAAGGCGGAGGTATTGAACTCTTTAAAAGACAGTTCAGGATTTTGATGTAAATACCTCCTTTTGACGAGAATGTCGTCTGTAATATCAGACGCAATTCTTTTAATTTCATCTTTTAATAGCATCTGTCCTTGGCTATAAATTCTTTCACATAATCGTCATCTGTCCATTTTCTGTATTGAGAGATAACTCTCTCTATCTCGTCTGTTTGACCTTCAGATAATCTTTCTTTAGGATTCAAACACCATATCCCCTTTAATAACCCCTGCCTTCTCAATACTTCATGGATCCCAGCTATAGAACCTTTGAAATTATTGTTCACATCAAAGATTGCTGCATTCATTTCAGTAACTTCAACAGCTATCTTCAGCATTTTTTCATAATCCAGGGTCTTATTTTTCAATCCATCCTTTATGTGATGAAAAAGATCAACCGATTTTTTTGTCCATACTGCATAATGCCCTAATAACCCACCTACAAATCTTTTTTCAACCAACTGATTTCCTGCATGAATTGTGTAAGGGGTAATCAGGTCCAGGACTATATTGTCATCATTACCTGTGTAGAGGACAATATCTTCATTTCTTTTAGAATTACAGATTGCACGGACGACTTCTAAGGTATGATATCTGTTGAAAGGGGCGGTTTTAATAGCGTAAACATTATCAATGTTACAAAATTCTTCCCAGAACGAATAGCTAAGTATTCTTCCTCCAACAGAGGGTTGGAGATAGAATCCAAAGACCGGAATTTCTTTTGCTATAACTTTTGCCCGGTTAATGAGTTCTTTCTCTGACAATGAATCTAACCCCCCCATGCTAAGAAGCCCTAAATCGTAACCAAGGTCTTTTGCAATACGAGCTTCCCTTACCGCTGCTGTAGTCTGACCACAAATACCGGCCACTTTAATAAATGAGTCTCCTGGATTTACTCTTTTAATTTCATCAGCTGTTATTTCCAATACTTTTTTGAAATAATTATATTCAGGAGATCTGATTTCAAACTGGGTAGTATGGACCCCAACGGCTATCCCGTCGACACCACATGAAACATAATAGCGGGTCAGTCTTCGTTGCGCTTCTTCATCAATAGTTAAATCCTCATGTAAAGCGAGGGGATGTGCCGGGATGAATCCTCCGTTCTTTAGTCTTACTAAAACAGCCGGATTTATTGTTGTATTCATATGATAATTGGTTTAAAATTTGCCCTCCCTTTCTTGAAAATGGGTCGGCTTTTCTTTTACTTTTCCTCCTTCTATCACCCAGTAACTGATCAACTCGATCATTTGTTTCAGGCTGACCTTGGGATATCCGAAGAGTTTGAAACATTCAGCCGCATTGCTTAGCAGGGAGTTCGGTTCCTCAATGCCTGTATATTTTGGCGTCTTATTAAAAACTTTTCCGAATTCGTCAGCAATCCATCTTACGGATATTGTCTCTGGTCCCGTGACATTCAGTATTTTTCCCGGCACGGAACAATGGAGCAGCGATCTGATCGCAATTTCGTTAGCATCCCCCTGCCAGATTACATTGACATTACCCATCGTTAAATCGATTTCTTTTCCCCCATATACAGACCTGGCGATTTCCAATAAAACACCATAGGTTACATCGTTCGCATAGTTTAGCCTGTATATTAAAATAGGGGTATTGTGCTTTTGGGAAAAATGTTGAAAAATTCTTTCTCTTCCCAGACAGGATTGGGCATATTCTCCTATAGGTGAAGCCGATCTATCCTCGGTCATTCCTCCTGTGGTGATATGAGACAAGGGATAAACGTTCCCCGAAGAGAAGACTACGATATTGGATTGTTTGAATTTCTCTGCCACCATCCCCGGCAAGAATGTATTCATTGCCCATGTGTAGGGTTCGTTTCCTGTGGTACCAAACTTATGCCCAACCAGATATATTACATTGGGAGTATCTGGTATTTTTTTGAGATCATCTTCATTCAGCAAATCTGCTTCAATGGTTGTAACGCCAAACTTGTTCAAATCGTTCTTTATGTCGGGATCAGAAAATCTTGATACGGTAATAACTTCTTTCTGAATATTTGTTTTATTGATAGCCTCCCTAGCCAATTTTGCCATTGAAGGCCCCATTTTGCCACCAGCACCAAGAATAAGAATATCGCCGTCGATATTAATAATGTCCCTCAATAATTGTGGAGATGGTTTCAAATATTCTTGTAATAAAAATTCTTTGTCAAATGTTTCCATCATGTTCTATTTTAAAAAAATATCGATAAAATTAAATATTGCAAGCACGATTATGATACACAACCCAAGAAACCCCGATGCTTTCAGAAAATATCCTATCCTATCTTCTTTCATAACTTTTTTATCATTTGCTATAACGAACATAGCAACTCCGATGATGGGAACAATAAAAATAGTAATACTTTGGGCAAAAACGATCAGCTCTAATGGTGCATTGCCAAAGAGGAGCGCAATAACAGCTCCAACAATCATAACAATAGCTATCAGTAATTTGGTCTTGTTGGAATTGATGCTGCTGCCGAAACCTAAAGCATCACTCATTAAAGTACCACCAATGGTTGCATTACCGACTACAGAGGAGAAACCCGCAGCAAATAGCCCTATTAAAAACACAGCAGAAGCAGCCTCTCCAAAAGCAGGGCGAAGAGCCAATGACATGTCTGTCGCTGTCTTTACTTCAACACCCAACGGTTGAAGAATTGCGGCAGCGCAGATCATTAGGATGGCACTCAATATGCCCAATACAATAATTCCTGTCAGACTACTGTTTCGGGAAATCTTTTCATCAGAGTTTACATTGATTCTTTTTCTCTCCTGTACTAAATAGGAGGTATAGAAAGCCCCGACAATTGAAAAACAAGATGCCATAAAAGCAATAATCAAACCCATTGATCCGGTAGGAATCCGAGGAATTAAAAAACCAGAAACAACATTACTCATATTCGGTTTTACTTCGAAAAGAGTGAATAAAAAAGCTAAGAGCATCATTCCAATCAAAAATATCATCACCTTTTCAAGAATCTTGTAAAAGTTTCGGAAAAAAAGCAGTGCTATCCCGATAGCATTGAAGAATATTATCCAGATGTTATTATTTGTATTGGTTAATTCTCCTATGGCGATTCCAACACCTACAGAGTTGCCGGTTTGAAAAGAGGTGCATACTAGGAAAATACCAGTACCTACAATTGTTGCAAATTTTCGTCCCCATTTCCTGCCTATTACAGTCAGTAGTGACTCGTCATTAGCCAAACCAATACGTTCTGCAATGATGGTATATATTGCCATGAAAAATATGGCTAAAATGATGATCCATAGCAAATTATATCCAAAGTTTGCCCCTATTTTAGATGTGATGGTTAATTTGCTCGGTCCGAATACCAGTGCGCCGACAATTAAACCAGGGCCGATTGTGTGTATCCAATTGAAATGCTTCATGCTTGTTGAGGTAAAATATTTTATTCTTGTATAAACTCTAAATTTATTTCATCTGTGTAAAATTGAATGGTCTTTATTTGATGCAGTATTAATGTGTTTGGTATTTATATGAATGTCCAATTACAAAAAATCTGTTTTATCAAATAAATTGATACTTTCTTCTCCAAAACAAACACGAGGATTTACAATACAATTCGAGAAAAGTGTATAGGATTTAGATGAAAGCGAGTATGCGTCTTTTTTCATCATCTATACTCTTACGTCTGTATTACCACCCTTTAGCAGTGATATGTCATGTGGCTGGTTCAATTCCCAGGCCCCGTTAGTGAAGTCGGGTATGTCAATTGGCGTAGACCTGTTTGCGACGGACCATTCGCTCAAGGGTCCGATCACGCTCCATGAAGCGGCATCGTAAACGTCCATGTCCACGGGTAACCC
>JAQUJQ010000131.1 GCA_028680875.1 Eubacteriales bacterium | reverse complement strand
ACCGGAGGTAGTCATTGCTGTGGATGCGTTAGCAGCCCGTAATGTAGACCGAATCAGTACAACTATACAAATAACGGACACGGGAATTTCACCGGGATCAGGAACAGGAAATATGCGAAAAGATTTAACGGAAAAATCTCTTGGTACTAAGGTAATTGCAATTGGAGTACCTACAGTGATAGATTCTAAAACCTTAATATTAGATAGCCTTGATGGTTTGCTTAAAAGCCCGCAGAAGGCTCTGGAACACTTGGAGAAAAATGGGGAAAGCATGATTGTGACCACTTCAGATATTGATCAGGTGATTTTCGATTTTTCCGAAGTGATTGCAAATGGTATTAATAGTACCCTTCATCCCGGCATATATTCATCTTAGGAAGAGGTGTATATATGATAAGTAAAATTTCACACCGCCGAAGACCGGCGAGAAGGAATAAGCTTTTGTTATTCACTTTGCTTTTTTGGGGAATTTGCGGAATGGCAACCCTTGTGTTTTTAAACATGGGTATAGGAGTCACAGGACAGGATTTAAGAGAAGAAGTTGGAAAACAATATTTGGCCAATGCCTTTCCCCTGATCAGCAGAAGCAATGGAACAGAATCAAGAGACTTCCTTTCTGAGACAGAGAATAGGGAGGAGAAAACTGTGGAGGTGGCCGTAACTGGAAAGGAAGTCATAGATACGGAAACTCATAGTGTCAGCTCTGAGAAACCTCAGGTGCTTATTTACCATACACATGCTACGGAAACCTTTCAACCCGTAAGCGAAGGGAATTTTCATTCCCAGGATGAGGAGGGGACGGTGCGTGAGGTTGGAAATGTACTAGAAGCGGCTTTGAAGGCTAAGGGAATTGGAGTGGTTCATAATAAAACCCTTCACGATTCACCTTCTTATAGCAAATCCTATAGTAGGTCTATGGATACAGCCCAAAGCATTTTAAAGTCTAACCCATCCATTCAGATTATTATCGATTTACATAGAGATGCGGCGGGCTATACAGGAAACAAGGGTCATACTTTTATCGTAGACGGAAAAACCGCAGCCCAATTCAGTTTAGTTGTAGGCCGTGGGAATGACAATGCCAAAGAATTAATGATTTTTGCTAATAAAATCATTGCAAAGGCCAACGAACTATATCCCGGTTTCAGCAGAGGGATTATTCAAAAGGAATATAAATACAATCAATACATAACAGATCAGTATTTGCTGTTAGAAATGGGGAATAACCAGAACACCATAGAGGAAGCAAAGTGTTCTGCTACATATTTTGCAGAGGCACTAGCTCAAGTAATGGAAGAAATGTAAGAGGAATTATTATGGCAATGGGAAAGAAGAAATTGGCAGTATTTATCCTGACTCTTTCTTTTATAATCGGTTTAGTAATTGTGGATGAAGCTTATTCAGATATGATGGGAAAAGTGGGTGTATTAAGTCTTCAGACCCGGAGAGTAGATCAGGACTGGGTTACTTTTTCTTTACTCGGGAAAGAGTACAAAGTCAATATGACAGATATGCAAAGCAAATGGGATTATTTATTTGAACAGGAAGAAGAGCGGGCCAAAGACTTGCCTTTCCCGTTTACGACCTTGTAAAAATAGGGAATCTTGTGATATAATTTATAGGTCGCAATTGCGGCCTTATTTTAAATTGGGAATATCCCCCGGAGGAAAAATGAATTCATATCAACAATTTATTCGTAATTTTTGTATCGTTGCACATATTGATCATGGTAAATCCACATTGGCAGACCGGCTTTTGGAAGCAACCGGATTGGTCACAAAACGGGAGATGAAGGAACAGTATTTGGACAATATGGATATTGAACGGGAAAGAGGCATTACCATTAAGCTGCAGACTACCCGTTTGGTTTATCATGCTAAGGATGGCCGGGAGTACATCTTTAATTTAATTGATACGCCGGGACATGTGGATTTTACCTATGAGGTGTCCAGGAGCCTTGCGGCCTGTGAAGGAGCTATTCTCGTTGTAGATGCCACTCAGGGGGTGGAAGCTCAAACCTTAGCTAATGTCTATCTGGCTTTAGACGAAGACCTGGAAATATTACCTGTGATCAATAAAATAGATTTGATTAGTGCACAGCCGGAGGCAGCAAAAGCAGAAATAGAAGATGTTATCGGGATTGATGCATCCCGGGCTCCTCTCATTTCCGCCAAAGAAGGAATAAACATCCAGGATGTATTGGAGGCGGTCGTTCATACTATACCTGCGCCAAAAGGAGAAGAAAAGGGTAAACTGAAGGCCCTTATCTTTGATTCCTATTATGATAACTACAAAGGTGTGGTTATCTATGCCAGGGTATTCGATGGTTCCATTAAAAAAGGTGATATTATTTTATTGATGAATACAAAGAAAAAGTATGAGGTAACCGAAGTGGGTGTGTATTCTCCGGGTCCCACACCGGTTGAAACGTTGAAGGCCGGCGAAGTTGGCTATGTCTGTGCCGGCATAAAGCAGGTAGCTGATGCACGGGTGGGGGATACCATCACATTAGATCATGATCCTACAGAAAAAGCTCTTCACGGTTATAAGAAGATGCAATCTATGGTGTTTTGCGGTATTTATCCTGCTGAGGGAGAAAAATATGAAAATGTAAAGGACGCTTTAGAAAAACTTCAAATCAATGATGCGGCATTTCAATTTGAACCGGAAACTTCAACGGCACTGGGATTTGGATTCCGGTGCGGATTTTTAGGTCTTTTGCACATGGAAATCATTGCAGAACGTTTAGAGCGAGAGTTTGATTTAGGAATCATTACCACTTCTCCCAGTGTTATATATAAAGTAGTGATGAATGACGGAAGTACAGAATTGATTCAAAACCCGTCCAACTTGCCTCCGTTGACTGAAATAGATCACATTGAAGAACCGATGGTTAAAGCGGACATAATGATTCCAAAGGAATATGTGGGAAGTATTATGGAAATATGTCAGGAAAGAAGAGGGACGATGACCCATATGGAATACATCACCGAGACCCGTGTCGTTCTTCATTATGAAATGCCGTTAAACGAAGTTATTTATGATTTTTTTGACGCCTTGAAATCTAAGACCAGAGGCTATGGTTCTCTGGATTACGAATTTATACGATATGAGAAATCACAAGTTGTTAAGTTGGACATCCTGCTTAACAAGGATCTGGTGGACGCCTTCTCTATGATTGTTCACGAATCCAAAGCCTATCAGCGAGGACGTTTTGTTTGTGAAAAGCTAAAAGAAATTATTCCTATGCATCAGTTTGAGGTGCCGATTCAGGCTGCTATCGGACAAAAGGTAATTGCAAGAGAAACGGTGAGGGCTTATCGGAAAGATGTAATCGCAAAATGTTATGGCGGAGATATCTCCCGAAAAAAGAAGTTGCTGGAAAAACAAAAAGAAGGAAAAAAGAGAATGCGCCAGTTCGGTAACGTAGAGGTTCCTCAGGAAGCCTTTACAGCTGTATTAAAATATGATGATAATAAATAGGTAATGAGATGCGACAGTTAGGATTATATGTGCATATACCTTTTTGTGTTAAAAAATGCAGGTATTGCGATTTTTTATCCTTTGCCGGAATAGATAATAGCGTATATTCTACTTATGTGAAAGCTTTATTGCGGGATATTTCTCATAGAAATGGCTCCGGTTTCTCTGTAGACAGTATCTTTTTCGGTGGTGGCACACCTTCTTTGTTGGAGCCAATCGATTTAGAATATATATTAGCTAAGATATATCAACAGTTTTCAGTGACACCAGGTGCAGAAATCTCTTTAGAAGCAAATCCAAAAACTCTCTCCAAATCAAAGCTGATTGCATATCGAAACCTGGGGATTAACCGGATCAGTATCGGTGCTCAATCTATGGATGATAAGTTGTTGGATTACATTGGTCGTGTCCATAATAGTGCAGACTTTTTAGAAAACTATAGAGATGCAAGAGCTTGTGGTTTTAAAAATATTAATGTGGATCTTATGTTTGCCTTGCCCGGCCAGACAAAAACCCAGTGGCTGAATACTCTAAAACAAGTAATCGATTTAGAGCCGGAGCACATTTCTTTCTATAGCTTACAGCTTGAAAAGGGAACTCCCTTCTATCAGATGTTTGAAGCAGGAACGTTGAAAGAAATGGATGATGAAACCGATCGGCAGATGTACTGGGAAGGAGTTTATTTACTGGAAAAATGTGGCTACTTTCACTATGAAATATCTAATGCAGCCAAATTCGGTTACAAATGCAGGCATAACCTGAAATACTGGTCCATGGAAGAGTATTTAGGTCTGGGACTGGGAGCACATTCCTACGTGGATGGCAAACGATTCAGCAATGAGACAGATCTTGATACTTATATACAATCCGGCGATGGCTCTTTCATTGTATGGAAGCATACAAACACATATCAGGATGAAATTTCAGAATTCATTTTTACCGGGTTAAGAAAAATAGAAGGGATTTCATTAAAAAAATTTGAACAAAAATTTGGTATATCATTAATTGATATTTATAAAAATGAGGTCAATAAACATATCCAAAAGGGGTTGTTGGAAATAGATCCTACGGATCATCAGCTTCGGTTTACCCGAAAAGGAATAGACCTGTCCAATACAGTATTGATAGATTTTGTATAATGGAGGGAAGAGATGAGAAAATATATAATGGCCATGGATCAAGGAACCACCAGTTCACGTTGCATTCTATTCGATGAACAAGGAAAACCGGCCAGCATAGCCCAAAAGGAGTTTCGCCAGATTTATCCCAAGCCGGGATGGGTGGAACATGATGCTATGGAAATTTGGGGGAGTCAGATGGGAGTCGCACAGGAAGCTATGCACCAAATCGGAGCCAATTTTCATAATATCAAAGCTATTGGAATCACCAATCAAAGGGAAACCACAGTAATCTGGGATAAAATAACAGGAGAACCTGTATATAATGCCATCGTTTGGCAATGCAGACGGACAGCTGAATTTTGTGATTCATTAATTAAGAATGGGATGAGCGAGTCTTTTCGAAAAAAGACCGGACTTCCCATTGATGCTTATTTTTCTGCCACCAAGATTCTATGGATATTGGATCATGTCCCCGGAGCCCGAAAACGGGC
>JAQUJQ010000130.1 GCA_028680875.1 Eubacteriales bacterium | reverse complement strand
TTAACATTTGTCGTTTTTTGAATTTTTAGACTATTGTAACAACTTTAGTAATACTATATATTGACAATTCGGAGCTATAGGCGTTATAATTTAAAGGCATATTATATGCTTCATAATTATTCTATTTTTTATTCCTACATAACGTAAAAGGAGGAAAGTAAATGGGTAGAAAAGTTCCTATGTGGCAAGTCTTAATTGTAATCATTGTAATGCTACTATTGCTGTTCTATGAAATCATGATCAGCAACAGTGGTGAAGCCCACATTGCCTTGATCGTCGCCGCTATCTTTGCAGCAATCGTCGCAGTTGCAAATGGTTGGAAGTGGTCCTTTTTAGAAAAGGGGATCGTAAGCGCTATAAACCGTTCTATGCAAGCTATGTTAATACTGATGGTTGTTGGTCTTATGATAGGCTCATGGATTGCCGGCGGCGTTGTCCCAGCAATGATTTACTATGGGCTTATGATTTTAAGTCCCGGTGTCTTTCTGATGGCAGGATGCCTACTTTGTAGCATCGTATCTCTTGCAACCGGAAGTTCCTGGACCACAGCGGGAACCATTGGCGTTGCCTTGATCGGGGTCGGCATGGGTCTTGGCATCAATCCGGCTATGACTGCCGGAGCAATTGTATCCGGTGCCTACTTCGGTGATAAAATGTCTCCTCTTTCCGATACCACAAACTTAGCTCCTGCAGTCGCAGGTTCCAACCTGTTCGAACACATTAGGCACATGATCTGGACTGTTACCCCATCTCTTATCATCGCACTGATTATATTTACAATACTCGGTTTGGGTCACGCAGATCAAGTGGTGGATATGAGCGGTGTTGCCATCCTTATGGACGGTCTGAAAGATGAATTTTGGATTTCGCCATTGCTCTTAATCCCCCCCTTATGTGTTATCTTGATGGTGGCATTTAAGATGCCGGCACTACCCGGCCTTATAGGCGGAACCATACTAGGTGTTATATTTATGGGAATTCAGGGTGTATCTCCCGTTGACTGGGGCTCGATTCTTAACTACGGTTATGAATCCACCAGCGAAATAACCGAAATATATGAGCTTCTTACCAGAGGCGGAATGCAGGGTATGATGTGGACCATTTCCTTAATTATGTGTGCAATGACCTTCGGCGGAATCATGGATGCTTCCGAGCAGTTAAAATCATTAGCTGATGTCTTATTAAAGGCTGCCAAGGGTGTAGGTTCCACAGTTTTGATTACTATATTCTCATGCATCTTTGTCAATATTGTTGCCTGTGACCAATATTTAGCCATTATTCTGCCTGGCAGAATGTATAAAGAAGCCTTTGAAGACAGAAGACTCAAACCAAAAAATCTGTCAAGGGTTCTGGAGGATGCAGGAACTATGACGTCCAGTCTGGTTCCCTGGAATACTTGCGGTGCAACCATGAGTACCTTCTTAGGTGTTCCCACATTCTCTTATCTCCCTTATGCATTTCTCAATTTAGTGAATCCGATTGTTTCTGCCTTCTACGGTTTTACAGGGATTTCTATGGAAAAAATGACTGAGGAGGAATATAAGGCGATACTTACACAAAGAGAATTGGATAAGGAATTGGCTTTGAAAGCATTGCAGTAGTCCTACATAATCTATACGATTTTATCTTAAATGCAAATGGGCGGAAAACCGCCCATTTGTTATATAACTCCTTATTGTCACTACAGCTTGATTTCTTTTCCGATAGCAAACAGGAAAAGATACATTTCTCCCACCTGTACTTCTCGAATCTCTTCCAGAGCTTCTTTATAGAGTTCCATCTGAGGTCGATAACGCTCCACTAAGCTAGTGATACTCTCTATTTCATCTATTACATAATTGGATTTATAATCAAGGAGTACAACCCGATCCCCCTCCCTAAAATAGCAATCTATGGTACCTTGGACGATAATTTCCTCTCCATCTCGCTCTTTCATCAAGTTAAACGATACTTCCCGAAAAACCTCCTCCGCTTTGCGTGCCCTCTTTCCAATCGGAGAGTTAAAGAACTGTGCAACCTTTGAAAGGTTTATTTCTTGAATCTCCTTTGGGCTTATGATTTCACGCTCCACCATTTCCATAACGTAGGTACGAATTCGATCTATTTCATAACTGGGGGCATCGAATGGCATATGCTCCATTACTTTATGATAGATAAGTCCCCGATTGATTCCGGTAAAAGAGGTTATTTGATCACCCCTGCTCAATTCAGATACACTGTATTTGGATTTGGTATCCAATGCCTTAGCAAAGCTATATTTCCATCCCAATCGATTCTCGATTTCCGACGCAAGTTCAGAATCTTCTATTTCAAAGCCTGAAACCATTGCTTTAAGCAATTGACTTTTATTTTCTTTTCTTTCTTCCTTTATAAGGCTCATACCTTCTCTATGGTGAAGCCGTAGGATTATCTGATCCGATTCTATCAATGTAGGCAGTAAAAAATCCATAAATGACTTGCCTTTAATAATACCCAGGCTCTTTTGCATTGCAGCCTGTTTTAAAGTTTTCTCTCCATCGGATACAGATCCCAAAAGCACCAACTTGTCCATGGACCGGGTTAATGAAACATAAAGAATACGGATTTCTTCCGCCAGGTCCTCTCTTGCTTTTCTTTCATCTATAGCATCCTGAAGAAGCGTCCTTTTCCAACACCCCTGTTCCCGATCAACTAACTTTAGCGCAAGACCCAATTCTTTATGCAAACTAACCTGGTTAGAGTTTTTAGGATGGAACCGCCTCCCTAAATTTCCTGCTAAAACCATGGGAAATTCCAAACCTTTACTTTTATGAACCGTCATAATTCGTACAACATCATCACTTTCGCCTAAAAGCTTAAATGGAGCAATGGCCACTTTTCCTTTCTTCATAGCCTCAACATAATTTATGAAACCAAAAAGGCCCTTTGCCCGGCTCCCTTCATACAATGCAGCCTTATCAACCAAAGCTCTGAGATTTCCCTGGCGTTGTCCCCCGCCGGGAAGAGCTCCTACATAATTATAATAACCGGTTTCTAAAAGCAGTTCCCAAAGGAAATCATCCAATGGCAAAAACCCGGACCTTTCTTTCCATTTTTTTAATTGTGCAAGTGCTCGGCTGCACCTTTCTCGTAACGGATCATTTTTTCCCTGGTTTGAGTATTTTAAAAATGCACTGAAATAGTCTCCGCTTTTACTTTCTATCCGAATTTCCGCCAATCCGCTGATGGAAAATCCAAAGATGGGAGAACGCAAAACACTCAACAATGATACATCCTGTTTTCTGTTATCTATGACTTTTAATAAATTAAGAAACACTGATACCTCCAGGGTATCAAAGAGGCCATCACCCATATCCATGTATGCGGGAATTCCTTCCCTTTCTAAAGCTTCATAATAGATTTCACCAATTCCTGCAATGCTCCGTAACAAGATAACAATATCCTTATTGCGGAGTATCCTTTCTTCTCCTGTTTTAGCGTCATAATAGGGCAATCCTCGAAACTCCTTTATAAGGGAAGCTGCAGTAAAAGCCTCCAATTCCGCTTTTTTCATTTCCTTTATTTCTTCATCTACATTCCAAGTTTCCATCTGTTGATCATCTACCAGATGCAACTCTACCGGATGATCCAAAGGCCCATTATAATCCACCCCCTTATATAATGTTGCATCTTTATCGTAGTCCATGCCTGCTGTGCGAGTTGACATAATCTGTCCAAATACCTCATTGACGATGGAAATGATATTTCCTTTACTACGGAAATTACGATTCAAATCGATCTTTAAATCAAAAGGATGAATACCTTCTTTATATGTATTATATTTCTTTATAAAGATCTCCGGTTCCGCCAGTCGGAATTTATAAATGCTCTGTTTTACATCTCCAACCATAAATACATTATTCTTCCGTCGGATTTTTTCAATCAGGCACTCCTGAACCAAATTGCTGTCTTGGTATTCGTCAATGAATATATAGCGGAATTTGTTTTGATATTCATGAGCGGCCTCTTGGTTAGATAGAATTTCCAAAGCGTAATGTTCAATATCAGAAAAATCAATGATTCCAAACTTCTCTTTTTGCTGCCGATAAAGTTCATCAAATTCTTGAACGAGCCGGAACAAGATTTTTGCCTCTTTATGGATATCATTCAGCTCTTTCAAATATTCATCAAGCGGCTTAATGCAATATCGCAGCGCTAAATTCTTTATATTCTCTTTAACTCCGTCACGTAAAAGCTTTATATCTTCACGAACCGTTTCATAATTTTCCCTATCAATCTTTGCTGCTGTAAAAACCTGAAATTTAGCTTCTTGGACAGCCCTCTGTCCTTCATCGAAATCCTGCAGGAAACTTGTCTTTATATAATGAATCATATCGAGATCGGCTTTTGCTTTAGATAATAAACTTTTTACCTCGGCATCTTCTAATAAATTTATCACCCTTTTACAACCTGCTATGGCTGATGCCAGTTCTTCTTCAATATTTCCCAAAATCTCTCGAAATACCGGACCTGCTTTAAATTCCTCTTCATTCTTCTTGAGGTCTTTCACTCTTTCATTCAACCAAAAGAATGGATCCGGCAAACTCTGAATGAAACTGTGGGTTTCTTGGATCATATCTTTAACCGGCTCATCGCTTTTACCTGTAGCATAAAGTTTTAGAAAATGTAAAAAATCCTGATCCTCTTTAAGAAACTTTGTGTGAAAAAGTTGATCCATCGCCTGTGTTTGCAAAAGAACTCTCTGGGTTTCATCGCATATTTTGAATCCCGGCTCTAAATTTATAAGATGAAAATAACATCGTATCACATCTAAAGCAAAGGCATGAAAAGTGCTGATATGGGCCTTATGAATCTGGGCCATTTGGTCCGGTAATGCAGACACGATTTTCTCCCGCATTTCTGAAGCTGCTGCATTTGTAAAGGTAACCACCAGCATTTCTTCCAAAGGTACCTTTTCCTCTCCAATGAGTCTCTTGATCCTCTCTACCAATACAGCTGTTTTTCCGGAGCCTGCTGCTGCAGAAACAAGAATATTCTTATCTCTTATTTCAATAGCTTCCTTTTGCTCTTTGGTCCAATTCATTTTCCTCTCCTTTAGGGACTAAAATCATACTATT
>JAQUJQ010000129.1 GCA_028680875.1 Eubacteriales bacterium | reverse complement strand
GCCAAGGCAGTTGCAAAACCTGTAGCTCCACTTATTATACCTGTATAAGTGGCGGCTCCAACCATTGTACCCAAAGTTTCTTGTACATAAAGAGGAATAAAAGGGACAAATACAGATCTTGAAATTCTTTGAAACAGCAAAGAAATAAGAACAACTACGATAAATGGTGAAAGAACCTGTAATCTCTTGCCTTTTGATCCTTCTTCCGAACGAATCCTATATCCGTAAGTGTTTTTATCCTCTTTTACCAAGAAAACCACCAGGAAAAATCCGATAGTCATCAGGCCTCCCCCTATGGCAAAGCAAATTCTGTACCCTAATAATTCCGCTATCATACCTCCGATAAACGGGCCGACAGAATAGCCTAAAAAATTTGAAGATGTCATTAAGCCTAAGGCATAGGAAATTCGGTTTTCAGGTGTATTTGCAGACACGAAACTCATGCTTGCAGTAACCGTACCGGTAAAAACTCCTTGTAACGCACGAAGCACCATAAATTGAAATACACTTTGTGACAAACCCATTAATGCAAGCAATACAGCCGCAAAAAACATGGCTCGCATAATCATCATCTTCCGTCCGTAGCGATCAGAAGCAATTCCCCAAACCGGAGCAGCCACTGCCATCGTAGCTGCAGGTAAAGTTGAGGATAAACCTACATAATAGCTGAGCTGAACCGGGTCTGACACTCCTAGATCTTGTAGAAAAAACGGGACAAAAGGAATACAAAAACCAAATCCCATTAAGGAAAAAACCTGTGTGACCCAGAGGGTATACAGGTTTACTTTCCAACGCTCCATACCAGTTTACCTACTTATTAATTATTTCTCTAAGAGCATGGCACTCTTTAATTGATTGACTGCAGAAATGCCTTTAAGAACCTTTACTAATGTAAGTGCAAATTCAATAGCCGTACCCGGTCCCTTAGATGTAATTACCGCTCCGTCAACTTCCACGTTATTACGGCCTATTTTTGCATCAATCAGGTACTTTTCCATACCCGGATAAATAACTGCCGTCTTACCTTTTAATAAACCCATTTCTCCGAAGACCATCGGTGCTGCACAGATAGCCGCAATCCATTTGTTATCATCAGCAAATTCTTTAATCTTTCTGCATAAACCCTCGTGAGCTGCCAAATTAGTAGTTCCGGGCATTCCTCCCGGCAAAACAATCATTAAGCAATTATCGTAATCTGCTTCATCAAATAAAATATCCGTTTGAACCGGCACTCCATGAGCTCCAGTAACAATCAAATCTCCACTGACGGAAACGGTTTCTGTATGAACTTCAGCACGCCTCAATACATCCACCACAGTTAGAGCTTCAATTTCCTCAAAGCCGTTTGCAAAATGTACATATACCTTCATCACTGCCTCCTTTTACCAAAACATCCTCCTGGGTTTAGTCAGTTTCCAAGTTATCGAACCCAGGATTATCATAATCACAGCAGAAATAAATATACCCGCTAAAAACCAATCGGTGATAAACCCTGATGTAATCATACTAAACAATAAGTCTTCTGTTTCAAGACTTTTAAAAGGTGTCCGGGGGAACAAAATCAAACCAAAGGTAAGCCATAAAATTCCATAGAATACAAGACTCCATTTAAATGCCAGTCGTATTCCTTCTTTCCTATTATAATGCAATAATACCCAATAAACTGCTATGGTAATCAAAACAACTCCGAGCATAAAAAGAGTCAATTGATTTAGCAACTTTCTGATATTACTCATAACATTATTTTCTCGTATATTAAAAAGGTCCTGCTCTTTATCCTGGTATTCAGTTATGTAGGAAAACTCTTTCTTCTTGCCTAAAAAATAATCCGAAAAAAATTCGCCAAGATCTCGTTCGGACACACCAATCCTTGCTTCTCGAGTAATCTGGGTTTTAGTGAATTCATAAGTATAAAGATCAGGTGCCCGGCAAATTATATTTTCTGCCGCAAGAATAGAAAAAACCGGAAGGCAAAATATAAGTACGGCAAATAAAACACGTAACAGTAATCTCATACTCTTCCTCCCCCCTTAATAATAGTATAATCTTTCTGTTTCTAATTATCAAGAGGGTTTCCCTATCAAAAAATCAGCGTTCCTCCCGGAAATAAGGATTGCTTAAATCGGCCGGAGGTTGATTTTCTTTTTTATTTTTCGTAGAGCTTAATATAATAATAATAATAGTGGCTGCATAAGGTAACATATCCACCCAATACTGAGAGATATGAATTCCCATACTCTGAAGCCTGAAGCCTAATATTGATAAACCTCCGAAGAGTAAAGAGCCAATTAAAGCCTTCACCGGGTTCCAGGAAGCAAAAATTACTAAAGCTACAGCAATCCATCCCCGACCTGCCACAACATTTTCCTGCCATACGGACATCATGACCAAAGACATGTAAGCGCCGCCCAAACCGCAAAGTCCGCCACCTAAGCAGATGTGAATATATTTATATAAGTTTACATTAATCCCGGAAGCATCCGATGCTGCTGCATTTTCACCAACCGCCCGTAGATTCAATCCTGCTCTTGTCTTAAACAGATAGATACTGCTGACAAGGACTAATAGATATCCGAAATATATAAATATATCTTGTTGAAAAAAAACAGGGCCTAAAAATGGGATATCCCCCAATAACGGAACATCAACTTGCCTGAAAAAACTCTTTATCTCTTGTGGCACCACCATACCGACATAAGTTTTTCCGATAAAACTTGCAAAACCTGTACCGAAAATGGTCAGGGTCAACCCTGTTACAACTTGATTGGCTCTGAGAGATACCGTAAGAAAAGCATAGATTAATGAACCCGCTGCTCCGGCTAAAAGCGCACCCAGCAACGCCATGAACGGATTTCCTGATCCATATCCTACAACAAAGCCCATGATAGCACCCATGAGCATCAAGCCTTCTACGCCAAGGTTCAGATGACCGGATTTTTCAGTGATAATTTCTCCTATAGTGGCAAACAGCAGAGGCATGCTTGCAATCACAGTAGCTGCAAAAAACCCTTCCATTATGCCACCTCCTTCGCTTTCCTAATACTGCCCGTAAAAATAACTTTATACTGTAAGAAAAATTCACTGCCCAATACAAAAAACAGGATGATACCCTGCATCATATCCGCTACAGCTGCAGGAATCTGCATCGAGATCTGAATATAGGCACCGCCTTGAAGCAAAATTGCAAATGCAATACAGACGAAAAGAACGGCTATAGCATTTAATCGAGCCAACCATGTGGTGATGATGGCTGTAAAACCATAACCGCCGGAAAGATTAGCCGATAGAGTTTTTTCCACAGCGGATGCCTGAATCATCCCGGTCAGGCCACATAAACCTCCGGAAATAAACATTGCTATAAGGATTATTGTTGCGATATTCATACCTGCATACCTTGCTGTTTCTCTGCTTTCCCCTACTACGGATATTTCAAATCCTTTTTTTGTATGATTAATAAAGATATAAACGATAACAACTAAAAGTAATGCAATCAACCAGCCGATGTGTATGCCAAAAAGCTTGGGTAATACTGCGTTATCTGAAAATGTAGCAACCTTTGGAAAGCCTTGAGATTCCGGTGACTTCCAAGGTCCATACTGCAAGTATGTAACATATTTGATGGCGATATAATTGAGCATTAATGTAAAAATGGTTTCATTTACTCCCATTTTTGCTTTAAAAAACGCAGGAATAAAAGCCCAAAATCCTCCTGCAATCATAGCAGCTAATGCCATCAGCGGCAATAGTATTACTTTGGGCAGAGAATCCATATTTAAAGCTATATAGGAAGCTGCAAGAGCACCCATAATAATCTGCCCTTCCCCGCCAATATTCCAGAATTTCATTTTGAAAGCCACTAATATCCCAAGTGATGTTACGATTAGTGGTATGGCTTTAAGAATGGTTTGCTGCAATCTGATTTCCGTACCTAAAGCTCCGGTAATCATACTGGGGAATACCTCTATCGGATTATACCCTAATATCCAAATGACCAGGCCTGCACATACAATAGATAAAATTACTGCAAGGATGCGGATGACCGTCTCTCTTTTCTTAGGCAAGTCCTCTCGTTTACTAATATGAATACCTTTCATGAGAGCGATACCTCCTTTCCTCCGGTCATCATAAGACCGATTTCTTCCTTAGTAACCTCATCGGGATTCACTATCCCTGCAATTTTCCCAATACAAAATACCATGATACGGTCGCAAAGATCCATTAGTACATCCAAATCCTCACCTATAAATAAAATACCCACGCCCTTACTTTTTTGTTCATTCAGCAAATCATAGATCTTATAGGATGCACCTATATCCAATCCTCTTACCGGATAGGCAGTAATCAATACTTTAGGATTGGAGTCGATTTCCCTGCCCAAGAGTACCTTTTGAATATTTCCGCCGGATAATTTTTTAACCGGAAAATGAATACCCGGGGTTTGAATATCCAGTCGATTTACAATAGCCTTAGCCTTTACTTCGCAAGGACCTCTTTTTAAAAAAATACCCGGCTGATTCTGATAATCCTTGAGAATCAAATTATGAACAATATCCATTGACCCGACCAGTCCCATTCCAAGACGGTCCTCCGGAATAAAACCCATACGGATGCCTAAGCGTATAATATCTCTGGGACTTTTTCCGATAATATTCTCTCCTTCAAAAAATATTCGCCCTCTCTCTGCCCGAGTTAATCCGGCAATGGTTTCACAGATTTCCTTTTGACCGCTTCCCGCTACACCCGCAATACCCAGGATTTCTCCTTCATAGAGAGAAAAAGAGATTTCTTCAAGAGCCAGCTTATGATCGTGATTCAAAACGTAAAGGTTGTCCACCTCCAACAGGGATTTCTTTGGTATCGGCATTTTCTCCTTTTTGATTTCTAAATCCACCTTTTTCCCCACCATCATCTCTATAAGAGCAGGAACCTGTACCTCAGACGTCTTTACGGTCCCGATAGTTTTTCCCTTTCGTAATACCGTAATCCTATCGCTTATTTCCATAACCTCATTTAACTTATGAGTAATGATGACAACTGCACATCCCTGCTCCCGCATATTGCGAAGAATTTGAAATAGTCGTTTGATCTCTTGGGGCGTCAATACAGCCGTAGGCTCGTCTAAGATCAGAATCTTAGCTCCGCGATAAAGTACTTTTATTATTTCTAAAGTCTGCTTTTCG
>JAQUJQ010000128.1 GCA_028680875.1 Eubacteriales bacterium | reverse complement strand
TGAAGTTAAAACACAAGGAAATACCGCTTGATCTGAAGTTAACCCCGATAGAATCGAAAAGTAACGATAACGTAACTTTTTATCATGTCGACTATCAGAACTTTGAGTTCAAAAACCGCTCATATGGGATTCTTACCGTTCCTAAAGGAGAGGGACGTTATCCGGCAGTAATACGCTTTCCTGGAGCAGGTATACGACCGCTGGGTGGAAACACAGTCATTGCTGATAAGGATGTGATAACACTTGATTTGTATATACATCCTTTCCCTACAAATATGGATAAGATTTTTTTCGATCAGTTAGACAACACATCACTGCCAAGCTATATGTTTTTTGGGACGCATGACAAATATGCTTACTATTACAGGAGAGTAATCTCCGGTTGTCTGAGAGCTGTAGATGTGATATATTCTCTTCCTCAGTTTGACGGGGATAATCTCGCCTCCTGGGGCTCCAGTCAGGGTGGAGCGCTCTCGATCATTACCACTGCTTTGGATAAAAGGATAAAGATGTTGGTCGCATTATGCCCTGCGATGTGTGATTATACCGGTTATCTGAATAATCGCGCCGGGGGGTGGCCTCATTTTTTCAATCAGGAAAATAGGGAAAAGTATGATAATAATCAGTCAATTGAAACACTTGCCTATTATGATGTTGTGAATTTTGCGCGGTTAATCACAGTTCCAGGTTTCTATAGCTGGGGTTTTAATGATGAGACGACACCACCAACCTCCTTTTACTCGGCTTACAATGTTATCAAGGCTCCGAAGCGTCTGTATGTTATCCCCGAAGGGAGACACAAAATCTATCCCGAGCAGGTTGAGAAAACATACGCTTGGTTTTTCGATTATTTTGACTCCGAAAGGGATCAATAAAAGTGTTCTTTTGTCTTGAAGAGTCACCTGGATTTTTGATACTTACCATTTCTCATATATGCAGGTTAATTGAAACAAGATTTGCGAAATATTGGATATTTAGTGATATAGTTGTTATAAAATTAAGCTATAAACAGCATATGCAAATAAAGCCGAAGATTTTGTCCTGGGTGAGAACTTGTGTGATGATTTTTTTTAAAAAATCATAATTAAATCGCTGGAATTGGCCAATGTATTGAAAATAAATGATGAGGAACTGTGATATATTTTTTAGCGATGATTTCATCAATTGCCAATATGAGCATCTCTTGTGAAAAATAGTCTAAATTGAAAAATAGTTCTTATGGTTCATAATAGAACAACAATTAAATGTGCAATTCTTCTACTATTCATAGTAGTCTTTGGTTTACCTTCATTTTCCCAACAAGAAAAGGTATATCCTACATCCAAAATGCCTCAAAGAACATATGCAAAAGATTATGAAACACAAATTGAACAATTGGCCAATGATTCGATGATGATTTATTTGGAGTCTCACAGAGAATCACTTACGAATGATCCCTACAGACCCATTTATCACTTTTCGAGTCCTGATAATATCCTGCATGATCCAAATGGACTTTGCTACTGGAACGGTAAGTGGCACCTGTTCTATCAATTCCTGCCATCTCTGGATGGGCGTCAACATTGGGGCCATGCAGTGAGTGATGATCTCATCCATTGGAATGATCTTCCGATTGCCATCTATCCCGGCCCGGAAAATATGATTTATTCAGGGGCAACCTACGTGGAAGAAGAACGCGTGATCGCCATGTACTGGGGCGTTGACCAGGGGATTATGATCGCTACCTCTGATGATCACTTGTTGTTGAATTGGACAAAAATACCAAATCCAGTTATACCGAGGGTTCAATCCGGTTCTGGTCTTCCCTATACCGTTTTTGACCCGTTTATCTGGAAAGAGGGAGATACATATTATGCGATAAGCGGTGGTCGTACTGATGATGGTCCGGGGAATAAAAAAATGAGTGCTACCTATATATTCTCCTCCACTGACAAAAGCTTGACAAATTGGAATTATGAACATCCATTCATGGTTAATGAACGTTTTCTATTACCAGGTGAGGATGCATCGTGCCCCTATTTCCTGCCAATAGGTAATAGGCATATTTTTTTATTTTTCAGTCATTCAACAGCAAGTCAGTATCTCCTGGGTGATTATGATAAGGAGAATAATTATTTTCATCCTACCTTCCACGGTCGTTTCAATGCAATGTCGTATGCACCGGGCGGAGTTCATGCCCCAACGGCTCATCACGATGTAAAGGGTGGGGTGATTCTCATTCACAACATGCTAGGAGCAAAAAGAACACCTGGTTGGCGTGGAATAACAACTTTGCCGCGAAGACTTACATTGTCGCATGAGGATACAATCAGGATTGAACCCCATGGTGATTATCAATCGCTTCGATATGACCATGAAAAGGTGAGGAATTTAAACTTGCCGGCGAACAAGGAAATTGTTCTTGACAACGTGAAAGGAAATACGATAGAGATAATCGCTGAAATTGATGTAAAAAATTCACCAATGGTGGAATTGAACGTGTTAAGATCTCCTGACAAAGAAGAATACACATCTATTAAATTTTACAGGGATAGGGGGATTGATCTGGCCAGAACAAATCCTAAACTCAAGGGTCAGAAATGGAGTTTGGTCTCAATTGAAACAGGATATTCTTCTATTTTACCTGATGTCCTCTCAAGAACTCCCGAAACATTACCGGTTTATCTCAAAGAAGGAGAGAAATTAAAACTACATCTCTTTATCGATAAGAGTGTTGTTGAGATTTTTGTAAACGAGAAGCAAGTTTTGGCTACACGTGTATACCCCGGTTTAAAAGAAAGCCTGGGAGTTTCTTTAAGAGCGCAAGGTTCAGAAGCCGCCTTGCTCTCCCTGGATGCCTGGCAAATGAAAAGCATCTATTAATTGATATCAATATGAAAAAAACAGGAAAACATCTAATATATTATTATGAGAAATTTTTCTTGTTATTTTCTTTGTTATCAGTAATTTTTTTTAGCTGTACCGACAAAAAGATTCATTCGGAGGATGTTAGTAATTTAGATTTTGAAATGGATGAGTTCTTGAATCCCCCTTCTGAATTTAAACCTTTTACCCGGTGGTGGTGGCCCGGGAATGATGTCGATGAGGAGAGATTAAGAGAAGAAATTAGGATCCTTGCAGGAATGAACTTTGGCGGAGTGGAAATACAACCATTTACTACAGGCATTAATCCTGTTTCAAAACGTGAAGAGTATGTATATTCATGGGATGAAGCGTCTTACTATCAAAATCTTGAAACTGTGATGGAGGAGGCTTCAATCAACAAAATCCAAATTGATTTGAATGGTGGTAGTGGATGGCCCATGGGAGGTCCGTTCGTGGGTCAGGAAGAGAGTATTCTCAGATTGGATATTGCGGACACAATCGTCCAGGGTAAAGGGGATTTCCAGTTGCCGATACCTAGAATCAAGCTAGACAAATCCAAAAAAGAGGAACAGAGAAAAAGAGCATATAATACGATTTACAATGAATTAAGTCATGATGATTATGAATTGATTGCAGTTATTTGTGCGAAAGTGAAACAATACCGGGGGTCACAAGTCATTCTGCATGACAATGTCCGGAGCGTAAATTTTAAGGAAACGGAGGGTATGGTCTCACTTCAATTGGATGATGTTGCCGATTATGCCCTGATTGCAATTTATATCAGGCCCAGCGCAGAAAAACCATTGTATATTGCAACGAGAGATGAAAGTTGGGTGACTGATGTCCTGGATAAAGAAAGCATTGAGAATTCTTTGGAGCACTTGTTCGGCTCTGGGAGCGGTCTTGAAAAATACTATGGGAGTCCTTTTCGTGCTGTTTTTTTTGATAGCAAGGAATATATCACAGAAAGACATGTTTCCAAAGATTTTATCGCTTACTTCAAACAAAAACGAGGGTATGATATTACCCCATGGTTGTTCACTAATGCAATTGAAGGTTATGATAATGCCTATTCTTTCGGCAGGGACACGATTCCGAAGTTTATCATTGGAGATGATGATCGACGGTTCCGTTATGATTACAACAAGACAATATCTGAACTTTTCAGCGAGAGAACATGTAACTTTACAAGTGAATGGCTGGAAAAAAGGGGATTGCTTCATCGATCACAATCATATGGAATGAGAG
Source organism: Eubacteriales bacterium (assembly GCA_028680875.1). GTDB lineage: Bacteria > Bacillota > Clostridia > Peptostreptococcales > Anaerovoracaceae > JAQUJQ01. The sequence goes on along the minus strand of JAQUJQ010000128.1, from coordinate 1,103 downwards.
CTGATATCATTTCTGCCAGTGGAAATACATCTGTTCCTGAAGCCGAGCAATTGTCAGGAGGAGGTGGTGATGGATTTGTCAAACTTATTTCTTCTGGTGCACATTTATATAACAAACCAGTTGTATCACAGGAAGCATTTGTTTTTGCAGGTAAAACATATATGACAACACCTCAGAAAATAAAAGTTTTTTCCAATAAAGCTTTTGCGGCAGGTGTGAATCAACTGGTATACCACGGAACAGCATATCGATATAGGAGAGAAGAATATGGTGAAGAGGGATGGTATCCCTGGGCCACACCATTTCGTGATTTTAACTATTCTTCAAATATCAACGAAACGAATCCCTTCTGGGAATATATCGATGATGTGAACCTCTATATTGCCAAGATGCAATACGCTTTGCGTAGTGGCAAGCCTAAAGTTGATGTTTTGATATATTTTCCTTTTTCTGATTTTGAGGCATCTCAAGTGATAAGAAATCCCAATGAGTTGGTGTTTAATGGGTCATATACAGAAGATGAGCCTTATTTTTCAACCTCGCTGGGTCGTTACGTGACGAATCCCACTCCCATTCAGAATTGGTTTATGGAAACCTGGGAGCTAATCAATTTAATTGAGTCATCAGGATTAACCTGGGATTTTGTAAATGATGAATCTCTGCTTGAATCAACTTCGGACAGAAACGGCCACGTCATGATCAGGAACAATGAGTACCAGTCATTGGTAATTGCCAATTTACCTTATATCAATCTGAAGTGGCAAAGAAAATAATTGATTTGGCAGATCACAATGTGAAATTACTGTTGCATGGAGAACTACCTGACAAGCAGCCTGGATATTTAAACTATGAACAAAATGAAAAAAAAATAAAGAGAATATTTGACTCACTGAAACATGATGAGCGGGAGTATCTGTTTGTTGATAATTTTGACGAATGGTTTGAGAAGGTTGAAAAACCAATTTCATTCCAGGAGAAGTATGATTTCATCAAGCATCAGGTCAGGATAATGGCAGATGGAAGTATGCTGAAGTTCCTCTGGAATCAAACTGATGAGAAAAAAACCATTACACTGGAATTGAACAAACATGCTTTAAATCATA
>JAQUJQ010000127.1 GCA_028680875.1 Eubacteriales bacterium | reverse complement strand
GCCAAAGGATCCTGACTGATCAGTATTTTCCCTGTCGGATACGGATCACCTCCTGTTGGGCCTTCTCCCTCCATAGCTACAATACCATCCATAATATGAAGATTGACTCGTGTAGCTAAATGGATTTGTGCAATTACCTTTCCAAAATCCAAGGGATTGGGGGCTGCCTTATGGTACTCGGCTTTTTTTAAGCCTGGAATACAACCATACAGGTTTTTTACAGCACCGGTGTACATAGTCATAGAATGGGTTTTCAATTTAGGTACATTGATAACTACATCCGCATCAAACATGGGTTTGGCAATGAACATTTTATTTACTTCCACTACACCTTCCCGATCAAAATTCTTGATTAATGCTCCTTCCTCCGCTGCTACACCTTCATAACCGGATACTTTCAGTGCCCGTGCGGTTGGTGCTGATCCGGCGATTGCACCGCCGGTGCTGTCACCGATCCATACTTCACAGCCTCTCTCTTTCAATATTCGTATCAATGCCCGGAGAATTTCAGGATGGGTAATAGCAGCTGAATCCGGACTTCTCGGACTGATTAAATTAGGTTTTAATAAGACTTTTAAAGGCCCAGAAGAAGTTTTAAGGGCCGGTTTCAGTAACAAATCCCATCCGCCTAATAAATCCATTCCCTGATTTATTGCATCAATTATTCTTTTGACTTCATATTTCGAACATTCTTTTATAATAACCTTACTCATCACTCACCTCAACATTTGCTCTATTCTATCATAAAGGAAGAACATGAAAGTAGCCTTTCTTGTCGAATTCGCATATACTGAATCGAACAGCGAAGGGAGGTTGATATCATGCCTTGCATTGTTCCATTGGTAATCGGCTATGCAGTCGGTGTCCATTGTTGCTCCGGTCGCTGCCGATGCTGTATCTGCTACCCACATTGCCATCACCGTAAATGCAGATAAAATGATAAAATATATGTGCCCGTTCCTAAGAGCGGGCACTTTTTATAGAGAAACGACGGTTAGTGACGTCATCCCTAACCGTCGTCTTCTAATCCTTTAATTGTTTTGATCGTAGTCCCTCTTATATTGAGTTATCTTAAATCTGGTCTCTGCATTGGGTTTTAACCAAATACTTCCAACTATAAATAATACTCCATTAATAATAAGTGCAATAATCCCACAAAGACTAGCATTTAAATCAAAAGCTGTCTTTAATATAGTTAAACAAAGAATTCCAATGGATAGACCGAGAATTGCAGCTCTATAATTGGATTTATTCCAAAAGAGCGCTCCTAATGTAGGAACAATTACTTGTGCTGTTCCACCCATAGCCAATACCCCTGTTTCAATAATTAAACCGGGGTATTGCAGCATAAGGAAGTAAGCCGTTGCTGATATAAACAGCACAACCCACTTTCCAATCGCTACTAATCTGTTCTCCGATGCGTTTTTTTGTATATACCGTTTGTGTATATCAATTGTATAAATAGCGGCTACTGCGTGAATCTGTGAGTTGGCAGTGGACAATGCGGCAGCTGCAATCCCACAAAAGCATAAAGCTGCAAGGATTTCACTTCCATAGAGGAGCAGCATCTTTGGTATGATTGTATCCGTTTCTTCCACGCCGGGAAGCAAAAGAATCCCGGCACTTCCTGACAAGATACTTCCCAGATACATAATGGTGGCAAAAGTAATTAGAAAGGGCATAATATGAAAAGTTGTTTTTCTTTCTACCGCATAGGCCCTAATCCAAAGTTGAGGTCCCATTATTGCTCCTACAGGAATAACTGCAAACATAGAGAGCCAAAGAAGAATTCCTGAATTGTTAAAATCCGATGTGATAGTTAAATTAACTCTTCCTATTTCATGTATGGTTTCAAAAACGTAGTCTATGCCCCCTGCCTTTGCTATGAAGAAAAAACCCATAGTCAGCATGGAAATGAAAATTAAGATTCCGTAAAAAATATCTGCCAAGGCTACTGCCCGCAATCCACCGGCCCAAAGATAGATTATGATAATCAAGTAAAACAACAAGCCACTGATTTTATATGGAATCATCCCATTGGATGCAATCTCAATAATATATGCCCCACCTAAAAGCTGTATTTGCAGATAGGGCAAGGTAAACACCAACATAATAGAAGTAATAAATAAATTCAAGATAGGGGATGCATAAATATCATTAAAAAAATCTGTGGGAGTGATATAGCTTTGTGCCTTTCCATAATACCAAATTCTCTTGCCAATCACCATAAACATGATACCAAATAAGACGTTCCACGCAAAGGCAGTTAAATAGACAGGGCCCATGGAATAGAAATAAGAAGATCCCCCTAAAAATGCAAAAGAGCTTACCCATGTAGAATAGACGGTAAAGAACACCATAACCAAAGGCATCTTTCTATCCTGCAAAAAAAAATTCTCAATGGTTGGTACCGCTCTTTTCCTTGCCACCTCCGCCAGAACCAAAGGAACGAAGGCGAAGAAAAAAATAATCATCAACACAGGGGTAGAAGTAGCCATGCCACACTCCTTGCTATTTTTTGTATATTATAACATAATAAAATTGCAAACGAAACGTGAGGTGAAAAAGAATGTACCTTCCAACCTTGATTGTGGCCTTTGTGGTTTTGACTCTGGTTATGTCATTAATATACTTTTATATGTTTACCAGAAGCCAAGAACAGTTTATTAAATTTTTCGGCTTATGTTGGGTTTCCTATTCCTTAAGCTTGTTGTTTTTGATCCTTTATATGGGCGACCGTGAAATATACTTTCTAGGCTTACGTAAAATATTTGATATGTCAAATATCCTCTTTCTACTTTTTAGTGCTTATGCCTTTATGCATATACAGATCCCTAGCTATTGGTATCGCTTTTCCCTCTATATGATAATTTGGATTGTCATCGGAACTTACTATCAGTTTGATCTCTTGTCTGTTTTTCTGCCAATTGCCATGTATCAGGTAATCATTACGTTTACATTATGTTTTATTGTAATAACCTATTGGGAAGTCCCCAACTTCGAAAAGGCCCTATCTCTTCTCGTATTTATCCTATGGGGCATGGGAAAAGCAATGCTATCCATCTGTGAAGTGGGATATAGCAACCTGGCAAGCCTATACTTGATGGAGATTATTTTTTCTAATATATTGAATTTTTGTATCTTCATCATATATCTACACAAGACTCGTAGTGTCATTGATATGGCAGATCGCCTTTATCGAATTATAGCTGAAAATGCAACAGATGTAATTTTTTACTATAAATTGAAGCCTCAACCTGCGTTTATTTATATTACCCCTTCCGTAGAAGAAATGACTGGCTATGCACCAAAGGATTTTTATACTGACTCTAAATTTTATCTTCAATTGGTTCCATCAAGCCAGTTCAAGGATATTTCCGCCATCTTTCATGCCAATCAAGAAGATATTGGAGAACCTTATTCCAGGGTTTTTCAGATCATACACAAGAATGGAACATCTACTTGGGCTGAATTTAATATTTCTACATTGTATGAAGCCGGTGAAGCAGTAGCAGTAGAAGGAATTATTCGAGATATTACTAGAATGAAAAACGCAGAAAATGAGTTGATTGCATCAAAACGCTCTAGGGAGTTGTTGCTTTCATATGTATCCCACGAATTGAAAACCCCTATCACCTCCATATTAGGCTATATAAATGCTATTAAAGATGATACTATTAAAGACATCAAACAAATAGAAGATGCCATCGATATTATTTTCGCTAAATCTCTTACTATGGAAAGGTTAATTAATGATTTGTTTCAACTTTCTAAGCTTGAAACGAAACAATTTTCTATGCAGTTTATGAGGATAGAGGCGAACGAACTAGCCATAGATCTGATAAGTCGGCACAAATTGGATATAAAAGCTGCTCAGTTAACGCTCAGTTATAAGATTGATCGTGAAGCCTTATCTAATAAATATCTTATAATTGATTTAGAACGAATCGACCAAGTATTTGCAAACTTTATATCTAATGCAATAAAATATACCAAGGAGAAAGACAGGATAATCATAAAGTTTGGAATTGATAGTGCAAAGGAAAACTTCTACGTTTCGGTCACCGATAACGGTTGTGGAATCGCTCGGGATGATCTTCCTCATATATTCAACAGATTTTATATGTCCTCAACAGGATCAGAAGAAAAACGCATGTCCGGTACTGGTTTAGGTTTGACCATATCAAAAGAAATCATAGCAGCGCATAGGGGAACAATTTATGCTAAAAGTCGGTTAGGAAAGGGGAGTACCTTTACTTTTACAATACCCCTTTATAAAGACTAGAAGGAGGTTGGTAATTATGCCAGGAGAAAAAGTTCTTATTGTGGATGATGAAAAAGCCATTAATGACTTAATACGTTCTTATATTATTAAAGAAGGTTTCCTCCCTTTCTCTGCTTACACAGGCAAGGATGCTTTAGCAATTATAGAAGATGAGCAACCCGACTTAATCATATTGGACATTATGCTACCTGACATTGAGGGGACAGATCTTTCATTGCAAATTCGAAGAAAAACCAATGTACCCATCCTATTTCTCAGCTGCAAATCGGAAGAAATTGATAAAATCATAGCCCTTTCAGCAGGAGGCGATGATTATATGACAAAACCCTTTTTCCCGGGAGAACTAATTGCCAGAATCAAAGCCCATCTTCGCAGACAACAATCATCAAATTTTTTAAATCAAACTGAAGAAGACAATCAAAACTTTGAATTCCCCGGGTTAACCGTTAACATGCTAACCCGTGAGGTCTTTGTCAATGAAGAACTTGTAAACTTGACTGCTAAAGAATTTGATATATTAAAACTGTTTATCAAAAATCCGAAACGAATCTTTTCGGCCGACCAAATATATGAACATGTATGGAAAATGAATAGTTTGGAAGGAGATTCCCGTACAGTCATGGTTTACATTAGCACACTGAGAAAAAAGATTGAATGGAATGCAAGTAACCCAAAATATATTTTAAGTGTCCGTGGCGTAGGTTACAAATTCAATCATAATTTATTAGCAGAAAATAAATAATTAGAAAATTATGATTACTTTAAAAATTCTTTAAGATCTTCTAAAATATCTTCTGTTCGGTTGTGTTCCCCTTATGACTATTTTAAAATGTGAGTTAAGGGTGCTTTTGCTCTGGTTTTAGATTGGAGGTTCCTATGAAAGCAGATATTATTTTTTTTAATGGGCCCATTATTACGGTGAATCGGAACAATTCCGTGGTTGATG
>JAQUJQ010000126.1 GCA_028680875.1 Eubacteriales bacterium | reverse complement strand
ATTTGTATTGTTCCCCTGTGCATTTTGTAATGATGCATTTTTTGACTGAAGGGGAGTATGTGTCCTCAGACGACAATTACCACCCAGTGTTGAGAGAATTGTTACATTTTTTAAAGCACCATTTTCCCATTCTATATCCAATATAAATCCACCTCTTGCTCGAAGTCCTTTGACTACCCCTGAACTCCAGTTATCGGGAAGTGCTGGCAATAAAAAGATTTCCTCGGAATGGCTTTGTAACAACATTTCAGTAATGCCGGCAGTTCCTCCAAAGTTCCCGTCAATTTGGAATGGCGGATGTGCATCAAACAAGTTTGAATAAGTTCCTCCACCTTTCATGGACACATCTGTTGCATCCACATGTCTCAATCCGTTTTTCAACATTTTATATGCATGATTACCATCTTCCAACCTTGCCCAGAAATTAATTTTCCAGGCCATTGCCCAACCCGTACCTCCGTCGCCTCGTAATTCTAGCGTCCGTTTTGTGGCTTTTGCATAATCCGGATTTACACGAGGCAAAACCTCCTTTCCCGGATGTAGTCCCAGGAGATGCGAAATGTGGCGATGTTCAGGATCCACATCCTCAAAGTCCTCGTGCCATTCACGGAGTTGGCCTTTTGAACCTACATGCGGTGGATAAAGTCTTGCCATAGCATTTTTTAATTCATCCCTGAATGAAGTGTCAATACCTAAAATTTCTGATGCTTGTATACTGTTAACAAACAGATCACGAATTAAACACATATCCATTGTTGTAGCTTTTGCAATAACACCTACTTGCTCTTTCCCATTTTTATCAATATACTTGAAATTATTTTCAGGTGAAGTGGAGGGATTGGTGACTAAATAACCGTTTTCCGTGTCCTCCTGTAGCCACTGTAGCATAAATTCTGCAGCTCCTTTCATCAAAGGATAGGCTTTTTCTTCTAGATATTCCTTATCGCCGTTAAACGCGTAGTGTTCCCACAAGTGTTGACAGAACCACACACCAGCCATAGGCCAGCATGACCATCTGGGTGTGCCGCTTGGATCCTGATCATAGCCTCCGGTCGGAGAGGTTTGCGCCCATGCATCAGAATTGTGATGTGCAAGCCATCCTTTATCTATTCCATAATTGATTTTAGCTGTTTTAGCACCTTCTTTGGATAATCGCTCAATAAATGAGAGTAGTGGTTCAAAACACTCTTGGAGTCCGGTTGTTTCCACAGGCCAATAATTCATTTCAGTATTTATATTGGTCGTGTAGTTGGATCCCCAGGGTGGCTGAACATGTCTGTTCCAGATCCCTTGTAAATTAGATGGTAAACTACCTGCTCTAGAAGATGCAATTGTTAAGTAACGTCCATACTGGTAATATAGCTCGACGAGACCATTATCTGAATCATCGGTTTGAAATGCTGCAAGACGTTTATTTACGGGGAGTTCATCTTTACCTTCGCCCAAATCTAATGCAACCCTGTCGAATAAATCTTTGTAATCTTCTTTATGTCTACTAAGCAATTTTTTATATCCGAGTTCTTGTGCTTTTCCCAGGAATTCTTCCGCCTTTTTACTCGACGAGATCAAATCGGTGGAAGATTGTTCAAATGAATCTTGATTATAGCTTGTTGCAGCTGAAACGATGATTGTAGCTGAGTTGGCATTCGTTAACGATAAAATTGAATCATTCGCAATAATATTACCACCCTTTGGAAGCACAAGTATTTGGACTTCAAAATTCAATCCCAGACCATCTTTCTCTTCTGAGTACAGAATCTGATTAGGGTCGTAATTACGGTTAGCTACATAATAAGGCGCTTTTCCCTTAAGTATTAGTTTGTTACCGTTTGTAGTTGTCTCATGTCTTAAATCACTGTTTATACCCAGATCAAAAGAAATAGCGCCTTTTTTATCTGCGTCTAGTTTAATAACCATTACGCGATCTGGAAATGATATAAAACTACTTCTATTATATTTTACTCCATTTTTAATGTAAGAGACATTAGCAATTGCATTTGAAATATTTAAATCTCGATAGAAATCTTGTGCATCGTTATCTTCACTGTGCATATTTAACGACAGATTAGCAAGTGGAAGATATCTAGAGGTATAGGGACCCTGAGAGTTGTTTTTCCACAAACTTTCTGCTAACTTATAATCACCATTGTCTATTGCCTTACGAATTTCAGGCAAAGCATCAGGTCCAAGAGGATTGTTCCTTTCTTTTTGTGGACCAGACCATAGTGTTTCTTCATTTAATTGGTATACTTCACTAAAGGGATCTCCAAAAACCATTGCTCCCAAACTACCGTTTCCGAGGGGTAAAGCTTCTTCCCATATCTTTGCAGGTGCATCATACCAAAGTTTTAAATCCTTTGATGGCTCTTTATCTGATGAGCAAAATGAAAGTATTACTCCAAAAAGGAGTAATGTAGTATTTTGTATAATTTTCTTCATTTAATTATTTTGTTCGTCTACAATTTCAAAATATTTAGCCGTATTGGATATCAGTTTGTTTACAGGTAATTTTTCATTTAATTCTAACTTAATTACTGATACGTATTGATTTGGTGTTTGTTGTGGAACTTGAATTATTATTTGTTTGTTTTTTCTTTGCACTTTTAGTGCACTATTGTCATTTAATAAAGAAGCTTTTTTGACCCTGTAATTTTCATCTAGAATGAGTTTGCCATCCTTTGGCCACTCGGAAACGCATAAATACAGAATGGTTTTATTCCCAACATCCTTTCGCGTACAATCACCCCAAGAGGGGTGAATAAGGCTTCGCTGTGTTCCGTAAATTGCTTCACCATATACTGACATCCATTTTCCCATTTCCCTCAATCTGGAAGTTGCATCAATCGGTACATCTCCTAATGGGGTAGGGCCAATGTTTAACAAGTAGTTACCTCCTCTTGCTGCTATAGAAGTTAAATTTTTTATTAACTCATAAGGTGTTTTCCATCTGTTTTCCCATGATTTGTATCCCCATGAGCTACCAATATTCATGCAGGTTTCCCAGTCTACTCCAACTATATCCTCCACCTTTGGAATCAAGCCTTCCGGTGTTTTGAAATCACCAGCGAAATTGGGCCTTTTTAATCTGTCATTTGTAATTATCTGTGGATACTTAGATAATTCTTGTTGTAATTTTGATGCTTGTTCATCTGTTATGGACATAGGAGTGTCCCACCAAATAACAGAAATGTCACTATATCTCTCTAATAGCTCCTTCACTTGAGGAAGTGCAATATTATTAAAATATTCATCAAACGTTTTTTCTCTTTGTAAACAATCCCATGCACCTTTATTTGCAGCTGTAAACTCGTTTATCCTTATTGAATCCGGATTAGGCCAACCTTCATGCATTAGTTTGCGAGCAGTAGCACCTCCTGCATTACACCAATCCTGTGACTGAGAATAATAGAAACCGAATTTTATATCATGTTTACGACATGCCTGAACAAATTCATCTATTATGTCTCTTTTGAAAGGGGTATAGTCAACAATATTAAAATTGCTTGCATTACTTTGAAACATTGCAAAACCATCATGATGTTTAGTAGTAAAGACTATATATTTCATTCCAGTCTCTTTAGCTTGTTTTACCACTTCCTCTGCATTCCAGTTAACAGGATTAAATGTACTCGCTTTTGCTCTGTATTCCATTACAGGGATTTTACACCTATTCATAATCCATTCTGCACCACCACGTTGTTGGTTAAATCCATTATATACACCACCATACATAGAATATGGCCCCCAATGAATGAACATGCCGAATTTTGCATCACGCCACCAGCTCATTTTTTCGTTGTAATCCAAGGTTGAATTTAGATTTTGAGAAAATCCGACAATTGACATTAACAGAATTGTCAGAGTTAGAAGTAGTTTTTTGTTCATATTAAAAAAAACTTTGTTTGAACCATGATTTTGCTAAACAGATATCTTTATCGAGAGTAAAAAATATCCATTTCCTTACTATAGCCATATCAAGGGATTTCGTATTGGCATGTTACGGATCACTTCGTCGTTTACCGGAAAATGTTCTAGTGTTTTCCATATCTCAATGTATGTTTCATTCTTTAATCCTATTGCCCCGAAGAATAGGAAGGGTTGTGCGACAGGCCACTCATCCCAATACATTACATCAGATTGATATTCCCACGAGGATTTATCTGTCACGAAAGGTAATAAAAAATCAAAGCCCTTCTGTATATTTTTTCCGTCCTGCGTAGTATATGTCCACAGATTATCCTCTTCTGTTGATAATATTCGGCATATTGTGGCCATTGCATCAAGATTAAATAGTGAATAACCGTATGGTTTGGTTCTGCGCAACTCACGTGGGAAGCTTCCATCTGTTTCCATCTGATCCGGCAAAAGAACGGTCTTGTACCGATTTGAACAGAACTCCAAAACTTCCTTATTATCAGTATATTTTGCAAAGATTGCAGCTTGCATAACCCAACAAGTGCCGTGGTTATTCTGTGCATTCATCTCTTTTATTCCGTTTGGATGTGTTGTAAGCCAGGTCAGGTATTCTGAAATCCAGCGCTTGGTGCCTTTGATATACTCTTCAGGCAATAATCCCAATTTCTCCATTTGAATTAAAGATTGTACAACCTCAATCAGGTGAATTGTGTCGATAATTCCAATTCCGCGTCCGGTTGTGATCCCCTTGATTGCTTGTGCATAGAGAAGATTTGGATTCATTTTCGTCTCGTCATCAATAAACCAAGCCCTGATATGTACTAGTGCAGCATCAATATACTTACTGTCTTTTGTCAACAGATAAGCTGATGTCAAGTTACCGACCAGCGTGCTGAAACGTATCATTGCATGCCGATGTGCAACGAAATTGTCGGGATTCGTTTGACCATCACGCTGTATATACGGTCCTTCTGGGTTTATAGTATCCGGCCACCAGTAATCTCCTTCCGAATAAAAATCATGGATGCCTCCTGCACTTCTTTCGCTACTAAAAGCAGTCACTGTGACAGGGCGCTCGCTAAGATTTATTTCTGCACTTTTAAGAATCTCATCTTTTAATTCATCTTCTATGATCTTTGATATTTGATCTTTCGTTGTACAAGATGTTATAAAAGTAAAAGAGCTAAACAATAAAATTACTGTTAATAAAACTCTCATGATTTTTGTACCCTTTTATATGTACGTGCTCCATACCACGCAACCACAACAAAGCAAATGAATGGTAAGATAAATGAGGCATTAGCCGCCGGGAATGTATTT
>JAQUJQ010000006.1:8743-22062 GCA_028680875.1 Eubacteriales bacterium | reverse complement strand
TGTATAAAAAGATGAAACTTACAATGTTGGATACAGTATAAGAAGGGACATTTCTGCCTCCTAATTTTATGGGGACCACTGCATTAGGATGGAGTCTCCTGTAAAAACCCCGGCGGATCAATTTAAAAAAGATGACGACACGAACAACCTTTACAGCGCCGCTTGTTGAGGCAGAACAACCTCCTACAAGGATCAATAAAAACAGTATTAACTTACATGCAGAAGGCCAGAGGTTAAAGTCTGAAGTTGCAAATCCGGTGGTGGTAATAATCGAAGCAACTTGAAAAAAGCTGAGGCGGAGGCCTTCAAATAAAGAACTTGCAGTATTAGAATACCATAAAATAATAGAAATTAATAAAGTAAAACCACAGATAATGGATAAATAACTTCGCAGTTCCTCATCTCCAAAGAAATCCCTCCAATTACCGCGCAGTACCATATAATATAAAGTAAAATTAATGCCTGCCATAATCATAAAAATGAAAATGACTACTTCAATATAAAGACTTCCGAAATGAGCTATACTATCATTGTAGTTGGAAAACCCTCCCGTAGCCACTGAACCAAAGGAATGAATCAGGGCATCATAGAGACTCATTCCGCCAAGGAGTAAGAGAATGGTTTCTGTTATCGTCATGCCTATATACATAATATACAGAATTTTAGCGGAATCTGACATTTTGGGAGTCAATTTGTCTAAGGTAGGCCCGGGGGATTCTGATTCCGCAATCCGGAAACCTCCTATTCCCAAAGACGGCAGGAGAGCAATGGCAAAGATTAAGATCCCCATTCCCCCCAGCCAATGGGTAAAGGATCTCCAAAATAAAATTCCTTTCGGTAAACTTTCTATATCCGTTAGTATACTAGCCCCTGTTGTGCTGAATCCGGATGCGCTTTCAAAAAAAGCATCAGCAAAATTAGGAATTGCACCGGAAATAATATAAGGGATAGAACTGCATAAAGGAGCAATCACCCAGCACAAGCCTACTATCAATATACCTTCACGGATTCGAATCACATTTAAAGAAGGCTTACTAAAAAAAGTGAAAAAAGTGCCAATAGACAGTATGGGTATAATAGATGACAGGAAAGCCACCGCAGTAGAATGCTCTCCATATAGAAGGCAAACAACCAAGGACGGAATCATGGCGGTTGCTAAAATCACGGTAACGACAGCAACCATCTTTATTATAACTCTATAATTTAGTCCCATTTTAAGTAAAACTCCATTTTCTACGCTGTAATTGCTTTTCCAATTTTGGAATTTGAGATAAAAGACAGAAGATGATGACTTTATCTCCTTCGTTGATTACTGTATTTCCTCTTGGAATAATAACTTCTTCACCTCGATGGATGGCTGCAATGATGATGCCATCAGGCAATTGGAGCTCAGCCAAGGGAGTATTTAGAAGATTCATCTTTTTATCAGCCACGATTTCAATGAATTCTGCCTGGCCTTGAATCATTTTGGAAAATATTATCCGTTTGGAGCCTTGAATGAAGCGTAGGATTTCAGCTGCTACCATATCCAGTGGATTAAGAGCCATACTGATACCTAACTTTTCAATGAGATCTGCGTAGCTCTTCCGACTTACCTTCGCCACAACATCCTCAATATTTTTTTGGTTTGCTAAAAGTGCCAGTAATAGATTTTCTTCATCAAAGCCGGTAACAGAAACGAAAGCATCCATCTCATTGATGTTCTCTTCCTCTAGAAGAGTCTGGTCTGTAGCATCACCATGAAGAATCATAACATCATCCAGGTGAGCGGACAGGTATTGGCAACGGTCCTTGTCGATTTCAATGATTTTAACGGAAATATCAAAATCGGCCAGTAGTTTAGCTAAATAGTATCCGGTTTTGCCGCCACCTGCAATCATTACCTTCTGCAAATCAGTATAGGTTTTCTTTTCATGAACAATTTCATTAAGTTTAAGACTAGCCTTTTCCTCCCCCAGTACGTATAAGATATCATCTTCCTTTACAACAGTGGACCCTCGGGGGACAATAATTTTTCCATTACGGGAAATAGCAACTACCAGCATATTATCGAGCATTTTAGCAATATTCACGATTTCCTTATTAAGAACAACCGGAAGCCGTTCTGCCGGGAATTCAATGATTGCAGTTTTCCCGGCAGAGAAATAGCCATTACTTAAGGTATATTTTTCTACCAAGTATTTATAAATTTCGTTGGCTATAGAAAGATCGGGATTGACGATGTAATCAATCGCCATGGCTTCTTTAATAAATCCCAGCTGATTTTCATGTTCAGGTCCGCGAATACGTGCAATCACATGGGTACAACCTAATTTTTTGGCAAAGGAGCAGATCACAATATTCTTTTCATCATCATCGGTTACTGCCACCAGAAAATCATAGGTATGAATTTTTAATTCTTTTAAAAGTCGTATGCTTTTTCCATTACCTGTTACAGTAAGTAAATCTAACTGGTTGCTTACTCTTTGCATCAGGTCCGCATTTTTATCGATTAGGGTCACTTCATTACCGCCACTAAGTAATGCTTCTGTGATGGTAAGACCCAATTTCCCCCCGCCTACTATTGCTACCTTCATTTTTTTGTGACCTCCCCCTTGCTTTTCATCCCATTAATATCGTAACTATTATATCCTTATTTCCGTTGAAATCAATACCTATTTACGTTATCATTAGTTTAAGGTGGGATAATGGGTTATGTACGTAGAAATAACAGGGAGTATATAGATTTGGTGAATAAGGATGAAAATGGTTAAAGAGATGGAAAACCTAGAAACGGAAAGACTAATTTTAAAGGCCTGGACAGTTGAAGATGCTGAAGATCTGTACAATTATGCAAAGAATCCCAATGTAGGACCTCGTGGCGGATGGAAACCTCACGAAAGCATTGAGGAATCTCTGGAAATTATAGAGACACTTTTTCTGGTCCGGTATGATATTTGGGCTATAGCGGATAAGGGTACCGGAAAGGTGATCGGCTCCATCGGTTTTGAGAAGGATTTTAAACGGGAGGGGACAGGCTGTATGGAATTGGGGTATGCATTAGGAGAGGACTATTGGGGCAAAGGCCTAATGACAGAGGCGGCAAAACGGGTGATCCAATATGGCTTTGAAACCATGGATTTAAAGATGATATCCATATATAGAAACCCTTTCAATTTTCGATCAGGGAGAGTAATTGAAAAATGTGGTTTCACCTTTGAAGGTATATTAAGAAAGGCTAATAAGATTTATAACGGAGAAGTTCGAGATGTGGCCTGTTACTCCATGACAAAGGATGAATACATTGAAAAAATGATGTAAAGGAAAATAGTTGACAGCCATTTTTTTTTATGTTATTTTAGAAGTTGTATGGAAGGTGGAAAAACAGATGCTCGATAAGATCTGGGAAATCAGCATATTATATGATTTCTATGGTGAATTGCTTGCTGATAAGCAACGGGAAATTTTTCGTTTGTACCATGAAGACAATTATAGCTTGGCTGAGATCGGAACAGAGTTTAATATGACCCGTCAGGGAGTTCACGAAGCGGTAAAACGATCGGAAGAAAAGCTGCAGATTTATGAAAAAAAACTGAATTTGGTCAGTAAATTCTCAAAAACTCAGGTTGCCTTGGCCGCAATCGATAGGACCATCCGGACTCTTATTAAGGAATTTGGAGAAAACAAAGAGTTGAAGGCCAAACTTCTGGATATAAAGAAGATTATAGGAGAACTGGACCAATAAGGGAAGGCGGATAGAAAAGGATAGGATATGGCATTTGAAGGACTTTCGGAAAAATTACAAGGTGTTTTCAAAAAGCTGAAAGGCAAGGGTATTCTTACGGAAGCAGACATCAATGATGCAATGCGAGAGGTAAGGCTGGCACTTTTGGAGGCTGATGTCAACTTTAAGGTAGTCAAGGATTTTGTTGCCAATGTAAAGGAAAAATCATTGGGCCAAGATGTACTGGCTAGTTTAACCCCTGCCCAGCAGGTGATCAAGATTGTTAACAATGAACTGGTGGAACTGATGGGTGGAATCAACAGTAAGCTAACCTATTCCCCCAGAGGTTTTACTGTATTTTTGATGGTAGGCCTTCAGGGTACAGGAAAGACAACCACCTGCGGGAAACTGGCTGCCTATCTCCTGAAAAATGGAAAGAAACCCATGCTGGCCGCTTGCGATGTTTATCGGCCTGCTGCAATCGATCAACTGGAAATAGTAGGAAAATCGGTAAATGTACCGGTCTTTACCATGAGAGATTGCAAAGAACCGGATCTCATTGCAGAGAAAGCGTGTAAAGAAGCCGAATATAAGGGCTATAATGTGGTTATACTGGATACCTCCGGTCGCCTTCATATTGATGAGGAACTTATGGATGAATTGGTTCGAATTAAGCAACGGACCAAGCCGCATGAAATCTTGCTGGTCGTGGATGCCATGACAGGACAGGATGCGGTCAATGCAGCAAAAGGGTTTAACGATAAATTAGGTATTGATGGCATTATAATGACCAAGCTTGATGGGGATAGTCGGGGAGGGGCTGCGTTATCAGCTAAAGCTGTTACCGGAAAACCAATTAAATTTATTGGCATGGGTGAAAAGATGGATGCATTGGAAGCTTTTCATCCGGAGCGTATGGCATCACGTATTCTAGGTATGGGAGATATGATGAGCCTCATTGAGAAAGCTCAGGAAGCCTATGATGATGAAAAGGCCATTGCCCTAGAAAAAAAGATGCGGAAGAATGAGTTTACACTTGAAGATTTTTTGGACCAGTTTGGTCAGATCAGGAGTATGGGCGGATTGACTAAAATTATTGACATGATGCCGGGGATAAACAAAAAAGCTATGAAAGACATGGATATGGACCAGAGCGAAAGGGAATTTATTCATATGGAAGCCATCATTCAATCCATGACGACAGAGGAGAGGAAAAATCCCAACATACTGAATGCAAGCAGACGCAAACGGATTTCCTCAGGATGCGGGTTGCCGGTTTCTAAGATTAACCAGTTGATCCGCAAGTATGAAGAAACAAAGAAAATGATGAAGCAATTTACCGGTGCACCCAAGCATAAAAAGAACAAGATGTTCAGAGGTTTTTAAATCTTTAACATAGATTGATTTTTAATAGGAGGAAAAATATGGCAGTTAAAATCAGATTAAAGAGAATGGGGGCAAAGAAAAGGCCCTTTTACAGAGTTGTAGTGGCTGATTCTCGTTCACCGAGAGATGGAAAATTTATTGAAGAGCTGGGTTTCTATGATCCGTTAACCAATCCTGTAAATATTAAAATTGATGGTGAAAAGGCCGCAAAGTGGCTCTCTAACGGTGCCCAACCGACCGAAACGGTAAAGAGCCTGTTTAAAAAAGCCGGAATCACCAAGACTGCGGCTCCTGTGGCCGAACTAAACACTGAAGAGCCGGCAGCAACAGATAATGAAGTTACACAAGAGGTGACGCTATAAGGAAAGTGGTGAATAGGAATGGTACAATTGGTTGAAGCGATTGCAAAGTCTCTTGTTGACCATCCGGAGGCAGTGGATGTTAAGGAAGTGGATGGCCGGACTGCTACTGTCATTGAATTGCGTGTCGCACCTGAAGATATGGGAAAAGTTATAGGGAAACAAGGGCGGATTGCAAAAGCCATCCGAACTGTCGTTAAAGCAGGCGCAACTAAAGCAAATAAGAAAATTGTGGTTGAAATCATGCAGTAAATTTCTATTACGATAGAGTAAACGGCACATATACGTTAAGTGTATGTGCCTTGTTCAAAATATTTTAGGATTTAGGCCATAAGGTATAGGTATGGAGAAGTTGAGATTAGGTCGGATTATCAATGTTGTAGGATTGAAGGGTGAGCTCCGGGTTTACACTTATACAGACTACAAAGAAAAATTCGAAGAAATTGACTATGTTTTATTAAATAACAAAAAATATTGGATCGAAGGAGTTCGTTATCTGAAAAACATGGCAATTCTCAAGTTGGCAGGAATCGATAACCGTACTCAGGCTGAGAGTTATAAGGATCAGGATTTGTATATCTTCCGAAAGGATGCACCACCTTTGCCGAAAGGAACTTATTACGTGAAAGATCTTATTGGGCTTTTGATTGTGGATCAAAATGGAAAAGAGATAGGCAGGTTGAACGATGTAATACTTAATAATGCTCAAGATCTTTATGAAGTTCAACCTATTGGAGGAGGCAAGACTTTTTGTGTCCCTGCTGTCGATGAATTTATCTTAGAGATTAATCTGGAAGAAGGAATCATTCGTGTTCATCTTATTGAGGGGTTGATGGAATTATGATCATAAATGTTCTTACCCTTTTCCCGGAAATGTTTGTTGCTGTAACGGAGCAAAGCATCCTGGGCAGGGCAACGAGTAAGGGGATTTTGGATATTCGATTGATTAATATTCGGGATTATACCCTGGATAAGCATAATCGAACCGACGATACTCCTTTTGGTGGTGGAGCAGGAATGGTGATGGGTGCTGAGCCGGTATTTCGTTCATTGGATGCTATTGACGCAAAGGGGAAACGGATTCTTTATTTATCACCAAAGGGTAAACTTTTAGATCAGGTACTGATTGAAGACCTTTCGAGAGAAGAAGAATTAGTATTATTATGCGGACATTATGAAGGTGTGGATCAGCGGATTATTGATCACTGGCAAATGGAAGAGGTGTCCATCGGTGATTATATCTTAACGGGTGGTGAATTGCCTGCAATGATTCTAATCGATGGAGTGGCGCGATTACTTCCTCAAGTTTTAGGAAGCAGTGAATCCCATAAAGAGGAATCGATTTATTCAGGACTTTTGGAATACCCTCATTATACAAAACCAAGAGAATATGAAGGATTAGAGGTACCGGAAGTACTGGTTTCAGGTAACCATAAATTGATTCATCTATGGCGATTTGAACAGTCCTTGGAAATAACCCGGCAACGACGCCCGGATTTATTTCAAACATTCATAAAGGATACCAGGCATCTGTCGAAGGACGAAAAAAAGGTATTAGGTGATATTTTGAAAAACCATCCGTCTTGAAAACAGATATTGGCAGGTGTATAATACGGACATGTGGAATAATAAAAAAAGGAATCCGAAGAAAATTCTCGCCTATTTGTTTGCTTTGGCGATACTGGTCTTGTTTTTAATTATCTACGTGTTTCCTATGGTTACCGGTGCACTGACACAAACTTCTTTGGTGGAGTACGGCAGCATTCAGATTCTTGATGAAGCAAACTGCTATTTTGTTAGGGAGGAAAAAGTAGTCAATGCAGCGGCTTCCGGAGCTATCCAGTATTATTTTGAAGAAGGAGAACTAGTTCGAAAAGGCACGAAGGTGTTAGATTTAGTTCCTGCAGGAGGCAATTACATCGTTGGAGATAACAGTATCATCAGTTATTACCATGATGGTTTGGAAGAAGTTTTTACTCCGAAGACCATGTCCTCCCTCAAAAAAGAGAACATCGAAAATCTGGAAATTTCCGTTAAAAATATAAAACGGGAATCTGCCATATCAGGGGAGCCTCTTTATAAAATAGTGGACAACAGTGTTTGGTATGTTATTTTTTGGGTGGAACCGAATCGAATTGTAAAGTATACTAAAGGGAATACGGTATACTTAAACCTTCCATTGGGACAAGTGAAAGGAACCACATATGATATTATTGACGATCAAGGCAAATGGCTTGTGATTTTAAAATTTACCCGCTACTATGAGGATTTACCCAAGTTGCGTAATCTTAAAACTGAGGTGGTTACTTCCGACTACGAAGGATTGATGATAGCCAATGAAAGCATCACATCCTATGAGGGAAGCCCCGGGGTTTATGTGAAAGACATCAACGGTGAATACATATTTACACCTGTTTCTGTCATTACCAGTGATGGGAATTACTCTTTGGTAGAAAGCTCTTTTTACTATAAATCAGTAGATGGGGAGAACGTAAAAGTGTTTACGGTAGATGTTTATGACGAAATATTGAACCATCCGGAAAGGAAATAATTTATGCAAACCATTGGACAAAATATAAGGAATATTGAGAAAAACAAAGATGCAGTTGCGATGAAAGTCGGTAGAAAGCCGGGAGAAGTATTACTGGTGGTAGTAACAAAGACCAGGAATGAGGAAGAAATAAACCGGGCCATTGAAAACGGGATCACGGATATCGGAGAAAACAGAGTTCAGGAGATACTGGATAAATTTGACAAAGTGAAACCGGTACGGTGGCATTTAATTGGACATCTGCAGACAAATAAGGTAAAATATATTATTGATAAAGTAAGCTTGATTCACTCTGTAGACTCTTTAAAACTGGCGAATGAAATTGATAAGAGAGCCGGTCAACTTGGGAAAGAAATGGATATTTTGATCCAGGTGAATGCAGCAGAGGAAGAAAGTAAATTTGGCATTACGGTAGAGGAAACCGGCCCGTTGATTAAGGATATTTTAAACACTTGTAAGTATATTCGCATCAAAGGATTGATGAGTATTGCGCCATTTGCAGAAAATCCGGAAGATATACGCATTTATTTTAGGCAAGTAAAGAAGTTATATGATGATTTTTCTTTGATCAATCATGAACGGCTGGATTTTCAATATCTATCTATGGGCATGTCTCATGATTATGAAGTGGCCATTGAAGAAGGCTCTAATTTAATCCGGGTTGGATCCGCCATCTTTGGCCCGCGAAGTTAGCATTCTTAAATTTTTATGGAATTAAGGAGACAAGAGATGGGAGAAGGATTTTTTAGCAAACTAAAGACTTTAGTCGGCATTGAAGAAATAGAGGAGGAGGAGTACGAAGACGAACAGGACACTCCGCTGATGGAGCGGAAATCCATTGATGGGAGAAGTTCATACAGTTCCCCCAGGAATGAGGCGAAGGATATGAGAGAAAATAAGGAAACCCGGGTATTACCGATGGCCAATCGAACCACATCGCCAAATCAGTTTAAAATGATTGTCATTGAGCCGAAAGCCTTTGATGAATGTCCCAAATTAGTCGATAGTTTAAAGTCCAAAAAACCGGTTATCATCAACCTTGAAAAGATTGAAACTGATGTTGCCCGGAAAATCTTTGATTTTTTAAGTGGGGCTACTTATGCATTAAATGGTAATGTACAAAAGGTTGCCAATAATATTTTTGTCTTTGCACCGGAAAACGTAGATGTAACCGCTTATATCGATCAAAAGACCAACTACAGCGACGGTATAAAGAATCCATGGAGGTAGCTATGCTTCTTTTTCATGCAGTGAATATGTTCTTTCAAGCCATCATTTATCTCATATTAGGCAGGGCAATTATGAGCTGGTTTGTCCGGCCTGGGGATCGTATCTATCCTTTATATACCATGCTTTGTCGTGTGACAGAACCTCTGCTGGAACCTTGCCGCAGATTAACATACCGTATGGGTATGAACAGAGGTATTGATATATCACCGATTGTTGCTTTGTTTGGATTATATATTCTCAATCGAATTGCCATTGAATTGTTAAAAGTAATATTGCTTTAGCAAAAGAGGAGGTTTGGAATGATTACTCCCTTGGATATTCAAAATAAAGAATTTGCAAAAGGTGTAAGAGGCTATAAAGAAGAAGAGGTGGATGGTTTCCTGGATTGGATAACTATGGATTTAGAAAAGCTGTTGGAGGAGAATCAAAGGCTGAAGGATCAAGTTAAAGCTTTGAATCAAGAGCTGTCTCGTTATAAAAATACGGAAGGAAGGGTATTGGAAACCTTGGACGCAGCTAAGTCTTTGATGGGAGATATATCTGCAAGTGCAGAAAAACGGGCAGAAATCTTATTAAAGAATGCAGAGCTGGATGCGGAATTGATAACCAGAGAGGCCAGAGAATCGGTAGAAAGACTAAACGAAGAAACTATTAACCTACGAAATCGCCTAAATACCTTCCGGACCCGCTACCGAACCCTCCTGGAATCAGAACTTGAGAAATTTGATCTATTAAGTATCGAGCTTTTCAATGATAAAGACATGCAGGACTTGGGAAATATGTTGGAGGAAAAAACTATAGTTAACTTGAGAATAGGAGAAGAACCTTAGATGCATTATTTCCTTCTAGTAGTTGTTCTTATTATCCTGGATCAATTTACCAAGTATCTGATTCAATCCAATATGGATTTAAACCAGACAGTCCCTGTGATTGAAGGGATATTTCACATCACATATATTCATAATTATGGGGCTGCTTTCAGTATTCTGCAGGGGCAACAAATGTTTTTCATTTTAGTTACCGGTGTTGCAGTTATATTAATTTTACTTTACCTTAACCGAAAAAGAAAGAGCGGTCATCCATGCCTATTGCTTTCTTTAGCTTGTATTGCCGGCGGAGGAATCGGTAATCTTATAAATCGAATAACCACCGGCTACGTAGTGGATTTTTTGGACTTTCGTGTGTGGCCTATATTTAACGTAGCAGATATATCAGTAACTTGCGGGTGTGGCCTTCTGATAATATACATGTTTTTTTTAGAACAAAGAGTAATGAAGGAATGAAGGGGACGGTTCTTTTAGTGCGAAAATGGATAAATATACATTTACAATTGAAAAAGAACAGGCCGGTAGGCGTCTTGATGTGGTTTTGCCTGAACTTATGGAAGAGTCTACAAGAAGTAGTATTCAAACTTGCATTGAAAACGGGGGCGTATTTGTTAATGGCCAAAAAATCCTCCTTAAGAAATATAAACTATCAGAAGGTGATTTTGTTGAACTAACCATGGAGACACCCGTTAAGTTGGAAGCAGTTCCGGAGAATATACCCATCAATATTGTCTATGAAGATGATGACCTTTTGATTGTGGATAAACCAAAGGGTATGGTGGTCCATCCTGCAGCAGGTAATCCTTCCGGAACCCTAGTCAATGCGGCTCTCTATCATTGTGGTAATCGTCTTTCTACTATTAACGGAGCCGTTCGTCCCGGCATTGTACACAGAATTGACAAAAATACAAGCGGTTTATTGATGATTGCTAAGAATGATCTTGCACACCAATCATTGGCGGAGCAATTATTCACCCATTCCATTACCAGAGTTTATAGAGCAATTGTTTATAATAATTTTTTAGATGAAAAAGGTAAGGTGGATGCACCCATAGGCAGAGATCCTAAAAATAGATTACGTATGGCTGTGGTACCTAATGGGAAAGCTGCAATTACTCACTATCGTATTCTGGAACGATTTGGTAATTTTACTTATATTGAAGCCAAATTGGAGACGGGAAGAACTCATCAAATACGGGTTCATATGGCCTATATTAAACATCCTTTACTGGGTGACAGCCTTTACGGCCCCAAAAAAAAGTATTTTGGGGTGGAAAGTCAATTGCTTCATGCAAAAATTTTAGGGTTCCATCATCCCAGCACAGGGAACTATATGGAATTTGACAGTCCGCTGCCTTTTGAATTTAAAATTATATTGGATAAATTGAGAAATAATCTTCCTTCCGCATAGCGCCCGGTTCGTTGGTACTTGGATTATTATTGAAATTGGAATCAGGTATTTTGGTGCTTTTTTACTAATAATGATTTTTAACATATTCGAGGCAATCTTCGCATATAACAGCTTTTTTAAAATACATGTTGCCTTGTTTACCGCACAAGGTGCATTCCAACCCTTCTGCAACGATCCAGTTTGTGTAATCTGGTAATTTTCCTGTATCTTTCATGTATTTTACCTCATTTCATTATACTATACTATATTTAAAAAGGCGCTATGCAAGAAGGTAAGTTTTATTATAGAGAATTAGGGAGAAAAAGGCAATCGTTAGATTACATAATGTAATAAATTATACATATAATGTAATAAGTGATAGATTAATCCGGTGATTTCGGAGTTACATATAAGGTATGATTGTCAGTAAAAATTACCATACCGGGTTTTGCTGCTGCCGGTTTTTTTACGTTACGTACTTGAGTATAATCCACAGGAACATTTTCGGAGGAACGAGCTTTACTGTAGTAAGCTGACAGAGAGGCAGCATCCAATATGGAAGTCTCGGAAACCGGCTTTCCATCGGTACGAAGAATTACATGAGAACCGGGGATGTCTTTGGTATGAAACCAAAGATCCTTTTTATTGGCAATACGAAAAGTTAGCTTATCGTTTTCCTTGTTGTTACGCCCCACTAATATCTGAAAGCCATCATCAGTATGATAAGCCAAGGGTTGAAATTTTGATTTGGGCAAGCGATAGGAACTCTTTCTCCGTTGCAGATATCCTCCCTCTACTAATTCCTGACGGATTTCTTCAATTTCCTCAATGGTCTCTGCATTATCTGTAAAGGTAAGTATAGATTCCAAATAGGTTATAGACTCATTTACCTCTTTAAGTTGTGTATTTTTTTCTTTAATAGCGGTTTTTGCTTTCCCATATTTCTTAAAATACTTTTGTGCATTTTTACCGGGAGAAAGCCGGGGATCCATTGAGATCTCAACCATTTGATTATTGTAATAATTGATAACAGAAACCTTTTCCATACCATTGGTAATTTCATGAAGATGTGCAGTAAGCAATTCCCCTTGAATCCGGTAGAAATCGGCATTTTTAGCCTTCAATAAATCTTCTGACAAGCGTTGTTTTTTCAAATATTGTCTGTTTAAGTTATTATGAATAATTTTTTTTAAATCTGTAGATTTTTGACGAATCCGATTTGAGGAATCCCTATGAGTATAATAGTAATCAGCAGCTTGTCCGGCTCCCTCCAGAACAATCTTTTCATAATAACCTTCTAAGGCAGAAAGGGAAAATACGTGAAAATCCATAGGTTTTTGATCACGGTCTATATATACCACAGGTGTAAGATTTCCGGTTTCTATAGCATGAGTAAATTTTGCAAGGATAGGGTAGATCTCACCGTTTCCTGCCTGGGCACATATTTCTTCAGAAATGGTCGGGCTGATACCGGAAATACCATTTACCAGTTTTTCCGATAGAGATAAAGCCGCACCCCCTTTTTTTAAAATGAGGATAAGTTGATCCTCTGTTATTGTATAAAAGTTAACCTTGCTCTGGTCGGGAGGAGAAATATAAGGTAAGCCTGGAAGAAGTTGGCGATATCGGTTTCGATCTAAAGATATTCTTTTTATACAATCGAGAATTATATTTGAATCATCAAGGGCGATAATGTTACTGTGTTTTCCCATAATCTCTACTATAAGTTTTTTGGGGACAGAAAAACCCATTTCATTTATATGGTCTATGAGAATCTCGACAATTCGTTCAGAATCTACTTGTCGGATTGCAGTAATTCGTCCTCCTTGGAAATGTTTTCGAAGCAGCATACAAAATGCCATAGGATTTTGAG
>JAQUJQ010000006.1:0-8643 GCA_028680875.1 Eubacteriales bacterium | reverse complement strand
CCCATTTCATTTATATGGTCTATGAGAATCTCGACAATTCGTTCAGAATCTACTTGTCGGATTGCAGTAATTCGTCCTCCTTGGAAATGTTTTCGAAGCAGCATACAAAATGCCATAGGATTTTGAGGATTAGCATGATCATTGACAGTTAGATGCATTCGGGCGTGGCTTCCGTTAGCAGAAATATAAAGACGATGCTTTTCCTTGCTTTTATTAACGTGGAGGATGATTTCATCTTTCTCTGGTTGATATATTTTCTCAATTTTACCATCCTGCAGATTTTTTTGTAATTGCCGTGCTATGGCTCCTGTTACTAAACCATCATAACCCATTTATTATTTTCTCCTAGATTATTTTATATCCCAAAGGTATAATACCTTATGATAACATGAACACAAAAAAAAGAAAACAGGGGTGTCAAGGAGGATTCAATGATTAAAAGCATGACTGGTTTCGGACGGAGCGAATACAATGACGGAAAGAGGAACATAATTGTAGAGATTAAGGGAGTCAACCATCGATACAGTGATATAACTATAAAAATGCCCAGGCGTTACTCCTTTGCGGAAGAGCATTTAAAGGGGCTGGTAAAAGACATTGCAAAACGAGGAAAAATCGATATTTCTATTATGGTAGAAAACCTGACAGAAGACGATATTAATGTAAAATTAAACCCTATTGTAGCTAAGCAGTACTATGATAATCTGAAAGAATTACAGGAACAGTTTCATCTTTTTGGAGAGATTACCCTGCCATTAATAGCCGGATTACCTGATGTAATGAAGGCTGTACCCAATGTGGAAGATGAAAAAGCTATGTTACAGAGTTTATCGGTACCAGTTTTGGAAGCGGCTAAAAGACTGGATCGGATGCGGGTGGTGGAAGGACAAAAGTTGGCAGAAGATATCATCATGAGGAGCCATCTAATCCGTGAGTGGATTGAAAAAATTCAACAACGGACTCCTTTAATTATTTCATCTTATACAGAAAAACTGAAAGATCGAATTAAGGAATTAATCGGGAATAATATAGAGATTCCTGAAGACCGGATTTTAGTGGAAGCAGCTATTTTCGCCGATAAAAGTAATGTCACGGAAGAACTGGTACGTTTGGACAGTCACATTCTACAGTTAAATCAGATTATTTCCCAAAGTAACCAACCGGATGGAAAACGACTGGATTTTTTAGTTCAAGAGATGAATCGAGAAGCCAATACCATTGGCTCTAAGGCAAATGACATAGAAATCACTAATTTGGTTTTGGAAATCAAGAGCGAAATTGAAAAGATCCGGGAACAGGTTCAAAACATAGAGTAATTTAATTATATTACCCTTGTAAAGAGTAGTAAATTACGATAGACTATAAAGTTAGTAAGTGAATACAGAAAGAGGAAGCGATATGTACGAAGGGTTACTTTTTGTAGTTTCGGGACCTTCCGGGGCCGGGAAGGGAACCATTTGTAAAAGATTAAAAGATAAATTAAATATAGACTTGTCTGTTTCAATAACAACGAGAGAGCCTAGACCTGGGGAAGTGGAAGGGGTAAGTTACTACTATGTCTCTAAGGATGAATTTACCAAGGTATTGGATGAAGGAGGCTTTCTGGAATATGCCTTAGTATTTGGAAATTATTACGGCACACCTAAAGAGTCGGTCATGCAAAGTCTGAAAAAAGGACGTGACGTGGTGCTGGAAATTGACATACAAGGTGCCATGCAAATACGTAAAACTTCTCCCGATGCTGTCTTTATTTTTATTTTACCTCCATCGATGAGTGAACTTAGAAAGCGAATCACCGGAAGAGGATCAGAAACAGAGGATGCAATAAATATGCGATTAGGAAAAGCTTTAAAAGAGGTTTCCTATATTGACAAATACGATTACTGTGTAGTCAATGGGGAACTAAATGAGGCTGTTGAGCGGGTAGCTGCCATTATAAAAGCAGAGCATTCAAGGGTTTCAGAAGACATCTACGATCTTATTAAAATGTACAAGGAGGAGTTACCATGTTAGAACCATCCATAAAATTGATGAAGCAAAAAGCAGATAGCAGATACACATTGTCCATCATGGCTGCCAAAAGAGCAAGAGACATCGTAGAAGGGAAACCCAGACTGACTGATGTGGACATCGATAAACCCGTTTCCATTGCGGTTCATGAAATTGCAGAAGATTTAATAACTTATAAACGTAAGGATAAATAAAGTAAAAAAACAGATAATAAACGAGGAGCCAACTCCTTTATTTAATAAGAGGTTGGCTTTTTTATAGTTTGAGCTTTCTTGCAATATTTAATTATCACTTTACAGATTCATCACAGTAAAGTATAATCACTTGTGGGTATTCACCCGGATATCTAAAAAAGATATAAAACAAGAAAGAGGAGGATAATTAAAAATGTGGAAAAAGATAAGCCTTATGCTGATTTTACTATTGATGGTGAGCGTATTTGCATTAGGTTGCGGCTCGGAAACTGAGGCACCGGCAACAGATGAAGATTTATCCCTTACAACCATTCAGGATAAGGGGACCCTGGTTCTGGGATGCGACGATGGATTTCCCCCTATGGGTTTTCGTGATAAAAACGGAGAAGTTGTAGGGTTTGATATTGATCTGGCAAAAGCAGTTGCGGACAAGCTTGGGGTTGAACTTGTCGTAAAACCCATTAACTGGGAAACTAAAGAGCTGGAGCTGAAAAATGGCAGCATTGATGTGATTTGGAATGGATTTACCATAAATGCTAAAAGAAATAGGGGAGTTGAATACACCAAGCCTTATTTAAACAATGAAATTATGCTTGCCGTAAAGGCTGATTCACCAATTCAGACAAAAGCAGATCTTGCAGGAAAGATTGTAGGCTATCAAGTTGAAAGTTCAGCGGACATGGCTATAAAGTCAGACAGTCAATTTTTTGAATCCTTAAGTGAAACAAGGGAGTTCGAAACATATCAGGATGCGTTATTGGATTTAGACGTCAGCGATAGGCTGGATGCAGTGGCCGTAGATAAAATACTTATTGGATATGTTATATCAAAGGAGCCGGGCAAATATAGAGTTTTAGAAGAAGGCTTAGGAGAAGAGTATTACGGGATCGGCTGTCCTAAAGGTGCTGTAGCATTAAGGGAAGCTATCGATAATGCATTGGATGAATTGATGGAAGACGGTACCATAGAATCAATTTCAAATGAGTGGTTTGGCAGTAATATCGTCATTAGAGATGTTGCAAAAATAACACAGGAAGAACTGGACACTGCTGAAGAATAAAGATAGAGGTAAAAACGTGGATTTTGAATATCTGGGATCTATAATCGGATTCATTTTGCAAGGAACCGGCATCACCTTGAAAGTTTATTTTATTACAATTATATTTGCAATTCCCCTGGGCATATTATTTGCCCTGGGGAAATTGTCTTCATTTCCCCCGTTAAAATGGATTTTGGGAGCATACACATGGGTTTTCAGAGGAACCCCATTACTCCTTCAGCTATTTTTTGCTTACTTCGGTTTACCTGTATTCGGTATTGAATTTCAACCTTTAACTGCAGCTTATGTAACATTTGTTCTTAATTATGCAGCTTATTTCACCGAAATCTTTAGAGGAGGCATACAATCAATCGAAAAAGGGCAGTATGAAGCTTCTAAAGCTTTAGGCATGAGCTACGTTCAAACAATGCGACGTATTATTCTACCTCAGGCTATCAAGAGGATTTTACCGCCAATGGGGAATGAAGCCATCAATTTGATTAAAGATACAGCTCTTTGCGCCGCCCTCAGTATTCCTGAAATCCTGAGAAATGCAAAGGTTACAGTATCCAGAGATTTCAATGTGGATGCGTATTTAATCGCAGCAGCAATCTATCTGCTCTTTACCTTTGTCATCATTCGAGTGTTCCGCAAACTGGAAAAGCACTATTCTTATTACGACAACTAAGGAGGAGGGATGAACGTGGAAATCTTGAGAGTCGAAAACCTGCATAAGTGTTTTGGTACACTGGAGGTACTCAAAGGTATCAATTTTATAGCAGATAAAGGGGAAGTTATTACCGTGATTGGCTCCTCCGGTTCGGGGAAAAGTACCTTGTTAAGGTGTTTGAACCATTTAGAACAAGCAGACGAAGGTAAAATTTTATGTAATGTGCGAATTGGAATGGTGTTTCAGAATTTTAATTTATTTCCTCATAAATCTGTTTTGGAAAATTTAATCGAAGCACCCATTGTTGTAAAAAAGATACCAAAAGGCAAAGTGGTTAAGTTTGCAGAGGAGCTGTTAAAAAAGGTTGGTCTTATGGATAAACGGGATGTTTACCCTTGCCAATTGTCAGGAGGACAAAAACAGAGAGTAGCCATTGCCAGAGCTTTGGCTATGGAACCTGATATCATGTTGTTTGATGAGCCGACTTCTGCCTTGGACCCTCAATTGACCAGCGAAGTACTTCAGGTAATAAAACAGTTGGCGGAGGAAGATATGACCATGATAATCGTAACCCATGAAATGGGTTTTGCCAGGGAGGTTTCTGATCGAGTTATTTATATGGATCAAGGAATAATTGTAGAAGAAGGTTCTCCTCAAGAGTTACTGGTTAACCCGAAAAATCCAAATCTTCGTGCATTCCTATCTATGGATAATAAGAATTGAGAGAATTAATATGGCAACAGTGTATGATCGTACTGAAATGCTTTTAGGGAAAGATGCAATGGGCCGAATTAAAATGAAAAAAGTCATCATTTTTGGAATAGGCGGAGTCGGTGGGTTTGTAGCTGAGGCATTGGCTCGGGTCGGAATCGGTACCATTGGAATTGTTGATTATGATCAGGTGGATGTGACCAACATCAACCGTCAGATTATAGCTCTTCACAGCACCATAGGCAAACATAAAACCCTGATTATGAAAGAACGGATTAAAGATATCAACCCGAATATCCGGGTTGATGATTATGCAGAGAAGTTGACAGAGGTTAACTTAGAAAGCTTTTTTCCGAAAAAATGGGATTATATCGTGGATGCTATTGATGACGTACCGGCCAAGCTTCTTTTAATTCAGGAAGTATCCAGACGTGGAATTTCCATTATCAGTTCTATGGGAACGGGAAACCATTACGATCCGGGATCTTTTAAAATAGCAGATATTAAAAAAACCCATACTTGCCCTCTGGCAAAGCGAATACGTAAAGAAACAGCTAAAATGGATATAAAAGAGCTTAAGGTATTATTTTCAACGGAAAAACCATATAGAGAAATAAGTCCGGAAACCGGAAATTTTTCACCGGCAAGTATTGCTTTTGCACCGGCTACAGCAGGATTGATGATTGCGGCAGAAGTTGTACATGATCTGATAGAGCAGAAGTAATTTTTTCCTTGCTTTTTTCCGTACAATATAGTATAGTATTTGCGGTTCTAGCA
Organism: Eubacteriales bacterium; assembly: GCA_028680875.1. Taxonomy (GTDB): domain Bacteria; phylum Bacillota; class Clostridia; order Peptostreptococcales; family Anaerovoracaceae; genus JAQUJQ01. The sequence goes on along the minus strand of JAQUJQ010000006.1, from coordinate 3,242 downwards.
AAAAGGCCAGACCAATTAATACACACACCCTGAGACTTACAAACCGGTGCCGCAATGGTCGTTTAAAAGATAAAGGGTGGAGGAATAAAACCGGGAGGGAATATAAAATGGCGATTGTTTCAATGAAACAGCTACTAGAAGCAGGTGTGCATTTCGGGCACCAGACCAGAAGATGGAACCCTAAGATGGCTCCATATATTTTTACCGAAAGAAACGGCATCTATATCATCGATTTGCAGAAAACCGTTAGAAAAATTGACGAAGCCTATGAGTTTATGAAGGAAGTGGCAGAATCAGGAAAACCCATTCTTTTTATTGGCACCAAAAAGCAGGCTCAAGGGGCCATCGCGGATGAGGCTAAACGATGTGGGATGTTTTATGTAAATGAGAGATGGTTAGGTGGAATGCTAACCAATTACAAGACGATTTCTTTACGTATCAACCGCTTAAATGAGATAAGAGAAATGGAGACCGACGGCACTTTCGAGGCGTTGACGAAAAAAGAGGTTCTTAAACTTCGAGCCGAAGCGGATAAGCTGGAAAAGTACCTGGGCGGTATCAAAGAAATGAAAGGTATGCCGGGTGCTGTATTTGTCGTAGATCCGAAGAAGGAAAAGATCGCTGTCAAGGAAGCCCGGATTTTGGGCATCCCCATTATAGGCGTCGTGGATACCAACTGTGATCCGGATGATGTGGACTATATCATTCCTGCCAATGATGATGCTATTCGAGCGGTAAAGCTTATTGCCGGCCGGATGGCTGATGCGGTTATCGAAGCCAACCAGGGTGAGTCCTTTGATGAAGGTGAACCTGAAGCGGAGAAAGAAAGTCCTGAGGATAAAAACGAGGCGGAAGAAACAGAAAGTTAAGGTATAAAAAGGAGGCTTATAATATGGCTGTTACAGCTGGAATGGTAAAGGAACTGCGGGAAAGAACAGGCGCAGGGATGATGGATTGTAAAAACGTACTGGTGGAAACAGACGGAAATATTGAAAAAGCCATCGAATTGCTTCGGGAGAAGGGATTGGCCAAGGCTGCTAAAAAAGCAGGAAGAGTCGCTTCTCAAGGTTTGGTACAATTAGCCTTTACAGAAGACGGAAAAAAAGCAGCTGCCATTGAAGTCAATTCTGAGACGGATTTTGTGGCTAAAAATGAAGAGTTTATTGACTTTGTATCTACCTTGGCAGGAATGGTGTTAAACGGCAATGCTGTTAATATGGATGAATTCCTGGCCTTGAATTATAAGGAAGAAGGAACCATTAAAGATGCCCTGAACAATAAGATTGCAAAAATTGGTGAAAACATGAGCATCAGAAGGTTTACTAAGTGTGATAAACCTGGTGTAGTCTACGTGGGATACGTTCATGGTGGGGGCAAAATCGGTGTTATCGTAGGACTGGAGACTGAAACTACATTAGAACAGGTTTCTGTCTTGGGTAAGGATTTAGCAATGCAGGTTGCTTCTATGAATCCTAAATATATTGATGAGTCCTATGTAGATCCCGTTTATATTGAAAGTGAACTTAATATTTATATGCAACAGGCAAAAAATGAAGGTAAACCTGAGAAAATTGCTGAAAAGATGGCAACAGGACGAATGAATAAAGAATTGAAGGAAATCTGTCTTTTAGCCCAAAAGTTTGTTAAGAACGGAGACATCACCGTTGAGCAATACATTGATGAAACGGTTAAAGAATTAGGCAAAACAATTAAGGTTGTTGAAATGATTCGATATGAAGTTGGCGAAGGTATCGAAAAAGAAGAAGAGAATTTTGCAGAAGAAGTTGCAAAACAGATGAACAATTAAGGAAATAAATGTGATATAATGAAAGGACACTATGCTATAGTGTCCTTTTGTTCAATATAATAAAAAAAAGGGGATTAACTTATGGAGCCAAAATATAAACGAGTAGTTTTGAAGATTAGCGGGGAGGCCCTTGCGGGTGAAAATAAATTTGGACTGAATGAGAATATGCTCAACATGGTAGCATTACAAGTAAAAAAACTGATGGAGATGGGTGTCCAGGTTGCCGTAGTAGTCGGAGGCGGAAATTTTTGGAGAGGACGAACCAGTAAGAGTATGGATCGTGCAACGGCTGACTATATGGGTATGTTGGCTACTTGTATTAATTCTTTGGCCCTTCAAGACGCTTTTGAATCTATAGGAATCCCCACAAGAGTACAGTCTGCCATTGAAATGAAGGAAGTAGCAGAGCCTTATATTAGGCGGCGGGCAATGAGCCATTTGTCAAAGAATATCACCGTCATCTTTGCCGCCGGTACAGGAAATCCTTTTTTTTCGACAGACACAGCTGCAGCTTTACGGGCAGCAGAAATAGAGGCAGATGTTATACTTTTAGCCAAGAAAGTGGATGGCGTATACGATGATGATCCCAAACTTAATCCAAATGCAAAACGATTTGAGCATTTATCTCATAGAGATTTGCTGAATAAAAGTTTGGGGGTTATGGATTCAACGGCCGCATCACTTTGTATGGATAATAAAATACCGATTCATGTATTTGGATTGGATAAACCGGACAATGTTGTCAAAGCCGTTTGCGGTGAAAAAATTGGGACCATTGTTGAGTAAGTGACAGGATAAAGGAGGAACCGATATGAGTGAAATACTGAATGTTCTTACGGAAAAAATGGAGAAGACTAAGAGTGTATTGAAAGAAGATTTAAACACTGTGCGAGCCGGCAGAGCCAATCCAGCCTTATTGGATCGCATTACGATGGATTATTATGGAGTATCCTCACCTCTTAAAAACATCTCGAACATTTCTGCACCGGATCCCAGGACATTGATGATTGCTCCTTTTGATCCCAAATCAATTCAGGATATTGAAAAAGCCTTAAACTTGGCAAATCTAGGTATCAATCCGGTTAACGACGGCAAGGTTATACGCCTTATTATTCCTCAGGTTACCGAAGAGAGAAGGAAAGAGTTAACAAAATCAGTAAAAAAAATGGGAGAAGAAGCAAAGATTGCTGTTCGAAACTTGCGGCGGGATGCTAATGACAGCTTAAAGAAGCAAGAAAAGAGCGGAGGCTTAACTGAAGATGACCTGAAGAAAGAAATGAATGAAGTACAGAAAAAAACAGATGTATGTATCAAGGAAATTGATGACATAATCAATCTGAAGGAAATGGAAATAATGGAAGTCTGATGATAGATTTATTGGGTATCGATTTAGAACAGGCAATGAGACAGCTTTCTTCTAAAGGATTTGCTTGCC
>JAQUJQ010000125.1:3793-5241 GCA_028680875.1 Eubacteriales bacterium | reverse complement strand
AAAATCTGTATTTTGATTTGAACATCCCGTAGCCAAAATTCCGACAATCAACCAAAGAACAACAATTTTAAGTATTGTTTTCATTTTGTATCCACCGTTTCCCTAGGTATTGTAATAGTAACCTGCGTACCCTGGCCAACCTTGCTACGGATCTCACATTTTCCATTCATTAATTTAATGATTTCATCAGATATTGAAAGTCCGATACCGTTCTGTGATTTGCTGGAATTCCCTTTGTAAAATTTCTCTTTAACCCTTGGTAACTCCTCTTCAGGTATTCCACAGCCATTATCTTCAATATAAAAATAGTATTGTTCTTCATCAGATATACCTTTTAGGGAAACCCGCCCGCCGGGGGTCGTAAATTTGAAGGCATTATCCAACAAGTTAATCAACACTTGTTTTAAACGGTTTTCATCAGTGAAAAGAATGGGATTTACGCTTTCATGCTGTACCTGAAAGTCTATTTCTTCCCTTAAAGCTTTTGGTGTCAACTGGATACGCAGATGTTCCAAAACTTCAGCAACATTAACCTGTTCTCTGTTCAACACAGTTTTCCCTGAAACAAATCTTGAAAAATCCAATAGCTCGCTTACCATATCAGTGAGCCGGTCGCTTTCCTTTTCAATTATATTCAGCCCATCCTGCAAAAGCATATTGTTTTCATATCCCTGCTTTAGTGTGATTGCCCAACCCTTGATCGAGGTTAAAGGTGTGCGTAATTCATGTGATACTGAGGAAATAAAATCATTCTTCAATTCATCCTTTTTCAAAATCTCACTTGCCAGGTAGTTTAAGGTTTCTGAAAGCTTACCGATTTCATCTTTAGATTTTTGTACACTTTTAACCTTATAATTACCCATAGCCATTTGCTCTGCCACCAATGTCAGCTGCTTTATAGGTTTAACTATTGAATTGGCTAGAATAATACTGACCAGACCTGAAAAAATAATTACCACTCCACCAAAAAAGAGATAACTCCAAGCTATACTCCGGATTTCATTATTTACTTCTCTTAAAGAGGCAATAAATCGTAGAACTCCAACCTGTTTATCGTCTACAACGATGGGACAAGCGACAGCCATTACTTTTTCCGTATCATAGGGAACCGATCCAATCCATTTCCCTCTTTTACCTTGTAATGCGACTTGTACATCATCCATTCCGGTAACAGAATCGGCAAGAATACCTTGAGAGTTCATCATAACCTGCCCGTCTATATCAATAATTTCAACCTGAGCCGTTGCTTGTTTCCAAAATACATCCACATTATTTAAGACATTTTCCTGCAATGTTGCATCTGCAAAGTATTTAACATAAATATCTATAGAAGTCTGAATCTGGTTAGTTAATGTATCCTCCAGATTTTCATAATAGTTTTTCCGTATGCTGGTAATTAAAAAGAATTCCAGGATTATAACTGTAATAACAATGATAAACATAAAATT
>JAQUJQ010000125.1:0-3693 GCA_028680875.1 Eubacteriales bacterium | reverse complement strand
ACTTCAAAATTATTTCTATTTAAATTGATGGCGATAAATTTACGAATAGAAGTTTCATCTTCTACCACCAACACTTTAATTTTCTCCGTGTCCATCAATGTTCACCTCTATCGATTGGTTATTCTACGTAATTCTACCATAAGAACTAAGTCGTTTTCCAAAAGAAATGCTTCATTTAAAAACTGTAACCATTCTGTAACTAATCTATAATGTCTTTTTAAATCAATTTGGACCTAAAATGGATAGGATGAGATTAATGACAGGATGGTAGGTAAGAAAATGTTATACATACAACAGAAACTCATGCTGCTTATTCTAATTATTACTGTGGTGTTCAGTCATCCAAATTATGTGGAGAGTATAGATGCGGAAAATGTGCCGGATCAAGTTCCCTCTCCAGCTCCACCCGTAACAAAGTATGTTGCTGTGGCGGACGATTATTTTAATGATGCTGTCTTTATTGGTGATTCCCGCACAGAAGGTTTCAAGATGCTAAGCGGTCCCCTAAACGCTGTATACCTTACATCCATCGGACTCAAGGTGGACACAGTTGCAGTTGAAGCATTGAGCGAAGTTCCATTCAAAAAGGTCTTTATCATGCTTGGAATAAATGAATTGGGCTGGGTTTATAGTGAATTGTTTATAGAAAAATATGGAGAACTTATTGATAACATTAAGAAAATAGAACCGCAGGCACAGATTTATATTCAATCGATTCTCCCGGTATCCAGGGAAAGATCAGAAAGCGATTCGATCTATAATAATGAGAACATTAACAAATACAACGAATTAATTCAGCAAATGGCCGTGAACAAAAACATTTTTTACCTCAATGTTGCGGAATGCGTCACCGATGAAGAAGGATATCTTTACAGCGATGCATCTACCGATGGGATTCATCTGAATAAAAAGTACTGTGATCAATGGTTTGAATATATTAAAACGCATGTTGTATTTGAACAATAAATTGAAAGGAAGACCAAAATGCATAAACCAAGAATAATTATTGTCCTGATATTAATTGCTGTAATGATGATCTTTACAAGCTGTAGAAATAATGATAACGATTATGATCTAAATGAAAATAATCTTGATTTAAATGTAAGTGAGTGTGCTGATAAACTGAAGGAAAATATCCCATTTGAAGATACCATAACGGCCATCGACGACAAGATGGGCATAGCCATTTACCAACTCAATACGGAGGATGTGGCAGAACAGAAGGTGTACGTCAGTACCGGTGCTACAGCAGAACAAATTGCAGTGTTTGAAGCCACCGATGATAATGCAGCAAAAAGAATTGAAACTGCCGTTTTGCAAAGGATTACTGAACAAATAGAAAGTTATCAGGACTATCTGCCCGAAGAAGTGCCAAAACTCTCTGACCCCTTTTTAATGGTTACAGGTAAATATGTAATATTATGCGTTTCCGACCATAATGAAGATGTAGAAGTTGTGCTGGATAAGTATTATGGTTTTTAGCAGTCTGCTATTTCTCTTCATATTTTTACCATGTGTACTATTAATTTATTATCTTACACCTAGTAAGTGCCGAAACCTTACCCTTTTTATTGCCAGTCTACTGTTTTATGCCTGGGGCGAACCTGTCTATGTGCTGTTAATGCTGTTTTCAATTTTGGTAAATTATAGCCACGGCTTGCTTATAGATAAATATAGTGAAAAAAAGGAAATTGCCCGGTATTTTCTGTTATCGTCCATTCTCTTTAATGTAGGAATGTTAATTTTTTTTAAGTATGTTGATTTTTTTATTCTTTCTTTTAATAACCTTATGGGAACATCCATTGACGCATTAGGATTTCCTTTACCGATTGGCATATCCTTTTATACCTTCCAATCCATGTCCTATACCATCGATGTTTATCGGCACGAAATACCCGTGCAACGGAACATCATTACCTTTGGTACATATGTTTCACTCTTTCCTCAGCTTATTGCAGGCCCAATTGTACGTTATCAAACCATTGGAGCACAGTTAGACAGCAGAAATGAAACCTTTGACAGTTTTGCAGAAGGAATAAGAAGATTCCTTGCAGGCCTGGGCAAGAAAGTATTGCTCGCCAACAACATCGGTCTTTTGTGGCATCAAATTAGGTTAATAGAACCTACAGAATTAACTGTTTTAACAGCCTGGCTGGGGATTATTGCATTTACTTTCCAAATATATTTTGATTTTAGCGGTTACTCAGATATGGCTATAGGTTTAGGAAAAATGTTCGGCTTTACATTCCCTGAAAATTTCAATTATCCCTATATATCCAAAAGCATAACCGAGTTCTGGAAGCGCTGGCATATTTCCCTGGGGACTTGGTTCCGCAAATACGTTTACATACCTTTAGGGGGAAATCGCACCGGTAAACTCAACCTATACCGGAACCTGCTCATTGTATGGTTTCTTACAGGATTTTGGCACGGTGCCAGCTGGAACTATATCCTTTGGGGACTTTACTTCTGCATTATCATCGTTCTTGAAAAGGCAATCCTGCTTAAATGGTTATGTGCAATGCCTCCCTTCATCGGCCATCTTTATGCCGGCTTTTTAATCGTAATCGGCTGGGTCCTGTTTGCATTTGAAAACATATATACTGGAAGGCAATACTTACAGGTCATGTTCGGTTTACGCGGGACGGGATTCTATAATGAACAGAGCGTTTACTTTCTTTATACTCATGCTTTGCTGTTTTTAATACTAATTGTAGGATCCACACCATTGTTGGGGAATACCATACAAAAACTTAAATGTAAATCCATGGTGCTTTATTACACAACGATACTGTTTCTTTCAATTGCTTATTTAGTAGATAGTATCTACAATCCATTTTTATATTTTCGGTTTTGACAATCAAGATTTAAAGGTAGCAACATGAAAACAAACAACAAAATTCTTTCACTAATAACTATCTTTTTTGTAACATTTATTTCACTGCTTCAGCTGATCATACCTGACCGGACTTTTTCAGAAGCGGAAAACCGTATGCTGCAAAAAAAGCCCTCATTCTCATTGGAAAAATTAATTTCAGGCAAATTTACTTCTGAATATGAAAACTACATCGGGGACCAATTTCCATTTCGAGAATTTTGGGTAAGCACTAAATCGGCCTGTGAACTAATTCTGCAAAAAAAAGACAATAACAATGTGTATTTTGGCAAAAATGGTTACTTGCTGCAAAAACCAAGTAAGCCGGATACAAGTTTATTCGATAAAAACATCCTGGCTATAAATCAATTTGCTCAGGCTGTAAGCCCTATACCCGTATATTTTTTACTTGCCCCTAATTCGGTCCACGTCTTAACCGATAAGCTACCTCCATTTGCTGATGCCATTGATACATCAATGATTATGAAAAAAACAAAAAATCAGATAAATCCGATTGTCCGTATGATCGATGTCTATAAACCACTTACCGAACATAAACAGGAATATATTTATTACAAAACCGATCATCACTGGACAACCACAGGGGCCTACTATGCTTACAAGGAAGCAGGTAAAGCAATGGGGTTTGCAACCTTAGACACCAATGATTTTACCATTGAGCAAGTCAGTGATAATTTTTACGGTACGCTTTATTCAAAAAGCGGTCAGCATTTTGTGTCACCTGACTCTATTCATTTATTTAAGCCGCAAACAGAAATAATGTATCAGGTTGAATACGTAGACAAAGAAATAATCAC
>JAQUJQ010000124.1 GCA_028680875.1 Eubacteriales bacterium | reverse complement strand
CAGGTGTTCCGGTGCCCGGAGCAAAGGCCGGGTCCACCACATCGATGTCAAGGGTAAAATATACAGCATCATAGTCTTTAAACCTCTCCTCCAATCTCTTATAACATGCCATATAGCCATCCATATAAACGTCACGTGCTTTCATTATTAGAATATCCGGATGTTCTTGAAAGTACTCCAATTCATCGATTTCAAAGCCACGTAAACCTACATAGGCCAGATCTTTAGGTTCAATGACATCTTCAACTGCTCTTCTTTCCGTACAGGCATGGGACCATTTATGACTGTCATAAATATCACAAATATCTGCATGGGAATCAAAGTGAATGATTCCTATCTTCTGATTTCCGTTTTCTTTAAAATATCGGCCAAATGCTTTTTGGAGGGGAATGGTTACAGAATGATCTCCACCGATAAAGAAGGTGAATTTCTTTTCTGCTATTAAATTGTAGGCCTGGTCTTCCACTTCTTTGTAATATCTTTCCCAGTTCAAGTCGATGGCAATATCACCCATGTCGTAAACTTTTAAATTATCCAAAATTATGCCGGTTTCTGTAGTTGGTGGAAGGTAGCGGGATAAAACTCTCAGTTTTTCGGGTGCTTCTGCCGTACCTTTTCCACAGCTGACTGCACCGTCAAAAGGTACTCCCATTATGCAAATTTTTGCTTCTGATGGATTATTCGTATTCAAATCTCCCCATGGGTTTAAATCGATCATGTTAAAAACCTCCTTATACCATAATAAATTCTATCTGTCCTATTATATTAACTCAATATTCAGAATATTAAAACACACTAAAGTAGTATTTTAATATTGCACAACACTACTTTAGTGTTAGTCCTATAATACTTCTTTGCAATTTGTGATTAGAAAATTAATTAGCTGGGAGCGGCTATCTACGCCAAGTTTATTAAAAATATTGCTGATGTGTTTTTTTACCGTATTTACACTGATAGAAAGTTGGTGACTGATTTCATTATTGCTCTTTCCATTATATAATAATTCGGTTATTTCCATTTCTCTTTTTGTAAGTTTATAAATGCGGCTTAATAAGTTAAAACCATTTTTATGAATAATTGATTCAATTTCTTCATACTCTTCCATAAACTTATTCTGAAGGTGGGGTAGTAATTGTTTGAGTATGTAAAGGTCTCTATCGGTAAAGTCTCCGTTTTTTTCTGTTCGGTATAAAGTCATTGCGCCTACACATGATCCATTTACCGCTATGCTGATTCCGGCGACATTGATCAATCCCGCCGGTTTTAGGTAGTCCAAGTAAAAGGCACTTTTTGTCCGCATTTCATGGTCAATAAGATCGGAATCTCTGTAAACGACGGACTCCTGACTTGAAAAAACCCACTTTACATAGTCGATTTGTCCATAATATTTGTCATATTCCATCATAAATCTTTGGTTAAAAGATTGAGAATACCGACTGACAACCACCGGGTCCACCAAAAGGATCTTGCCAACGGCTTTTGTGTCGTTTAAATAAAAATCAGCAAAGTCAAAATTGACCAAACTGCTAAGAAGGGATAAAAAAACCTTTCTTAGCTTGGTAATATCTTTAATCAGGTTTATTTCTTAAACCAATTCATTTATTTTTTCCCATTCAGTTTGTGATAACAATGCATATACCTCTGTGCGTTTCAACGAGGCAGGAAACATCTCCGCCTCGTTATAGTATGACGAATCTTACCCGAATAGTCAATATATTGGGATAATTTAGAAAATTAACTCCTGCTATTTAGTATTGACAAGTGTCTTGTCAACTGTAAATGACTATGCTATATTGCTTATTAAGGGTAATTCAAGTGGAGGAAGCAAATGAATTCGATTACGAGTAAAATTCAAGAACTGAAAAAAGAAAAGGATGCTGTCATATTAGCTCATTATTATACTGAAGAAAATGTACAAGCCCTTGCAGATCATGTGGGTGATTCTTATTATCTCAGTAAGATTGCCACAAAAATACCAAATAGGATAATCGTTTTTTGCGGTGTCTCTTTTATGGGTGAAAGCGCAAAGATTTTAAACCCGGAGAAGACCATTCTTATGCCGGATGCCTCGGCAGATTGCCCGATGGCACATATGGCTAAGATAAAAAATATTCAATCAGTCAAAAATAAATACAAAGACTTGGCAGTGGTTTGCTATATAAATTCTACTGCAGAGATCAAAGCTTATTCTGATGTTTGTGTGACATCATCTAATGCACTGAAAATAATTAATAAGTTACCGCAAAAAAACATTTATTTTATTCCGGATGCCAATTTAGGCCGCTATGTGGCACGATTTATACCGGATAAGAACTTCATATTTAGCGATGGCTACTGTCATGTTCATACGGGAATTACCGCAGAGGCGGTAAAACGGGCACGGAATATCCATACAGATGCAAAGGTATTGGCTCATCCGGAATGCACCTGGGATGTTCTTACATTAGCCGATTATGTGGGAAGCACTTCAGGTATAATTGAATATGCCACTACTCATGAAGGGGAATTTATTATATGCACCGAACCGGGTATTTTATATAAATTAAAGCAGAAAAACCCCAATAAAGTTTTTCACTTAGTGGGTAAAGGTAAAAGCTGTATAGATATGAAAAAAATCACCCTTCAAAAAGTGGCAGATACGTTGGAAAAGATGCAGCATCAAGTGGAACTGGATGAGACATTGCGTCAGAAAGCATTTTATGCACTTGCAAATATGCTGGAATTAGCGGAGTAAAGAGGAAAACAACATGGAAAACATGAAAAAAACAGATGTCATTGTCGTGGGTACAGGCGTGGCAGGTCTTTTCTGTGCATTAAATTTGCCTCGTGAAAAAAAGATTGTAATGCTAACTAAAAAAGCTGTAGATCACAGTGATTCTTTTCTTGCTCAAGGAGGAATCTGTACTCTTAAAGATGAGCAGGATTATGATTCTTTCTTTGAAGATACCATGAAGGCCGGCCATAATGAAAATAGGCAGTCTGCAGTTGACGTGATGATCAGAACATCTCCTGAAATCATTCGGGACATGGTATCCTTCGGTGTAGAGTTTGATCAAAAAGATGGCAAGTTTTCCTATACCAGAGAAGGAGCTCATTCCACCGCACGAATCTTACATCATAAAGATTTAACCGGAAAAGAAATTACAAGTAAACTCTTGGCTCATGTAAGAAAACGAGATAACATAACAATCTTGGAGGAGACAACCATGATTGATCTGCTTTGCCATGAGAACAACTGTGCAGGGGTTGTCTTGTGTAACCCGGCCGGTGAAGTGAGTGCACTTGAAGGGGATTATGTTGTATTGGCAAGTGGAGGATTGGGCGGATTGTTTGAACATTCCACAAATTACCGGCATTTAACCGGTGATGCCATAGCAATAGCTATAAAGCACAATATTGCAGTCCGGAACATAAATTACATCCAAGTACATCCTACAACCTTTTATTCCAAAAAGTCAGGAAGACGTTTTTTGATTTCAGAATCGGTACGAGGGGAAGGGGCCTTACTTTATAACGGAAAAATGGAACGTTTTGTCGACGAACTTTTACCGCGGGATGTGTTGACCAAAGAGATACGAAAGCAAATGAAGATTGAGGGGAGCGAGCATGTATGGCTTTCTATGGCTGCTATGGGAAGCAGTATGATAAAAAAACGGTTTCCCAATATCTATCGGCATTGTTTAGAAGAAGGGTATGATGTGACTAAGGAACCCATACCGGTTACCCCCGCACAACATTATTTAATGGGTGGGATAGAGGTTGACCTGAATAGCAAAACATCGATGAACCGGCTGTACGCAGTAGGGGAAACCAGCCACAACGGAGTTCATGGAGCCAATCGGCTGGCCAGCAATTCTCTGCTTGAAAGCCTCGTTTTTGCAAAAAGGGCTGCCGGAAATATTGCAGATGCCTATCAGCCTTTGCCGGAATTGAAATCTACGGTGAATTGGGAAGGATATGACAATTTAACCCAATTGCAGCAAGAGTATAAGCAACTGATCTTAGATGAAATAGAAAGGGAAAATAACGTATGAATAGTTTTACTACAATGATAGTTAACGGAGATGATTTAATTTTACATGCATTAAAAGAAGACATTCCCGGTGAAGACATAACTACCAACGCAGTAATCAGTGAAAATAAAAGGGGGCAGGTTCAGCTTCTCTGCAAGCAGGATGGTGTAATCGCCGGTTTAGAGGTTTTTAAAAGAGTGTTTCAACTACTTGATGATACAACAGAAATGAAAGCTCTTTTTAAAGACGGTGATGAGGTAAAGTCCGGAGATCTTTTGGCTATAGTTACAGCAAGTGTCAGGGCACTTTTGACCGGGGAACGAACTGCCTTGAATTTTTTACAACGCATGAGTGGAATTGCAACACATACCCGGAAACTAGTTAAGGTATTAGAAGGAACAAAAACCCGGCTATTGGATACCCGTAAAACAACTCCCAACATGAGGATCTTTGAGAAGTACGCAGTAAAAGTGGGCGGCGGCACCAATCATCGATTCAGTCTTTCTGATGGTGTTTTATTAAAAGACAATCATATTGCAGCAGCCGGTGGAGTTAAGGAAGCGGTACGATTGGCAAAGGAGTATGTTCCCTTTGTCTGTAAAATAGAAGTAGAAGTGGAAAACCGGGAGATGCTGGAGGATGCTTTAGAAGCCGGTGCCGACATCATCATGCTGGATAATATGAATATCGAAGATATGAAAGAAGCCATTCAAATTATAAATGGCAGAGCAGAAAGTGAATGCTCAGGTAACGTGACAAAAGAAGATCTTATGGCATTAACAGAAATCGGAGTAGATTATATTTCTTGTGGAGCCGTCACCCATTCTTCAGCCATACTGGATCTTTCTATGAAAAATCTGATGGTTTTGGATTAAATAATTAATAGGGTTTGGGGGACAGGATAATGAAGGGAGAAAGAAGACGGCAAGAATTAATCCGCATATTAAAGAGAAGTACAAACCCTGTTTCGGGAAACACTCTGGCTGAAGGTTTTAATGTAAGCCGCCAGATCATTGTTCAAGATATTGCTTTGTTAAGAGCAGCAGACTTTAAGATCTTATCAACCAATAAAGGTTATATTCTTGATCAGGATAATAGCGTACAAAGAATTTTTAAAATCTATCACAGTGATGAGGAAATCAGAGATGAACTCTATACCATTGTAGATGCAGGGGGCAGAGTTTTGGATGTCTTCATTAACCATGAGATTTACGGCCAGCTGAAGGCAGAGCTTTTGGTTTACTCCAGG
>JAQUJQ010000123.1 GCA_028680875.1 Eubacteriales bacterium | reverse complement strand
CTGGGAGTTTAAAAGGTTTTTTAACGCTTTGGTTATATTAGCTGAACCAGAAAAAGATCTAAGTAGAATATTGGAAGATTAAAAATGCTGACACTGTACCGGTTTTTATCAGGTGTCAGCTTTGTTTGCTGAATTGGGTCATGCCAGCGACATCTGTATATTGTAATTTTTTGTAGAAAAATAGGGAGAGTTCTTGTTTCCTGATAATATAATGTATGGTATAATTAACCAAAGGATACCATACCTTGAACCATTTGGTTGCTGCAATAAGGTAGCACACCGCAAAGCTCTGATAGCCCAACTTTTGTTGGGCTATCATCTTTAGGAGGCGTTTTTAGGAGGATAATGTCATGAATTACCGTTTAGGGTTAGATATTGGAGTTACTTCTGTTGGCTGGGCAGTTTTAGAGCATGACGAAGAAGAAGAACCGTTTCGCATTGCTGACTTAGGTGTACGTATCTTTGAAGCTGCAGAACATCCCAAAGATGGATCGGCTCTAGCTCTACCCCGCCGAGAGGCGCGCAGTGCACGTCGCCGTCTTCGTCGACATCGTCACCGTCTAGAACGTATAAAGCTCCTTTTTGAAGATATTAATCTAATCTCGGTTGCCGCAATTAATGCTCTTTATCATAATGAACAACAATTATCTGATATATACGAGTTGCGTCAGGCGGGTCTTGACCGATTATTAACGAGGGAAGAGTGGGCAAGAGTACTTATACATCTAGCGCAGCGCCGTGGTTTCAAGTCAAATCGTAAAAGCGATGCTAAAGACAAAGAAACTGGAAAACTTTTGGCAGCAGTAAAAGAAAATCGTGCCCTTATGAGAGAAAAATCTTACCGAACTGTTGGTGAAATGTTCTACCTTGATGAAAAATTTTTTAACCATAAGCGCAATAAAGCAGAAGATTATGCTCATACTATTGCCCGTGAGCAGGTTATAGAAGAAATTACTATGCTCTTTGCAGCACAGAGAAGATTTACCAATCTCTTTACTACTACTGATTTTGAGGAAAAATATTTAAACATTGTCACCGGACAGCGTTCATTTGATAAAGGCCCAGGTTTACCTAGCCCTTATGGTGGCGATTTAATAGAAAAAATGCGTGGTAAATGTACATTCGAAAAAGACCAACCTCGTGCTGCCAAAGCCTGCTATTCCTTTGAATTATTTAATCTTCATCAAAAGATTAATAGCCTTAGAATTGAAGATTTGATTGAAGGTAGTCGATCTCTTACCAGAGAAGAACGTCAATTAATTATCATGATTGCTCATGATAAGGCAGAACTAAAATATAGTGATCTGCGTAAGTATTTAAAGCTATCAACCAACCAAAAATTTAATAGTTTGACTTACGGCTGTTGTGATGTAAACGAAATTGAAAAAAAGAGTAAATTTAACTATCTGAACGCCTATCATAATATCCGTAAAACCTTGGACAAGGTTAACAAAGGTCGTATTAATCATTTGACAATTGAACAAAGAGACATTATTGGAGAAACCCTTACATTATACAAAAATGAAGCAACTATAACTGAAAAATTAAGTGAAGCCGGACTTTCGAAGTTTGACATTGACGAATTATTAGCATTGTCTTTCCGTGGTTTTAGCCATCTTTCCCCAAAGGCTATAAAAAACATTTTACCGCAACTTCAAGAAGGATATATTTATTCGGAAGCTACAGCCTTAGCTGGATACAATTTCCGCGCTCACGATAATCAAGATAAATACTTATATCTTCCAGCGAGTGGTGAACAGTTAGACGATATTACTAATCCGGTTGTCAGACGTGCTATTTCACAGTCAATCAAGGTGATTAATGCAATTATACGCAAATATGGCAGTCCACAGCTAATTTGCATTGAACTGAGTCGTGAAATGGGAAGAAATTTTAGTGACCGCAAAAAAATAGAAAAACAAATGAAGGAAAATGCTGATCTTAATGACGTAATAAAAAATAAAATAATCGAGTACGGCCATCTCAATCCTACTGGTCAAGATATTGTAAAAATGAAATTATGGCAGGAGCAGGACGGTAGGTGTGCATATTCTGGCGAACCAATACCTATAGCAAGACTTTTCGAACCAGGTATAGCTGATGTAGATCATATTATTCCTTTCAGTATTTCTTTTGATGATAGTTATGCGAATAAAGTATTAGTGAAAAGTAATGAAAATCGCCAGAAAGGTAATCGTTTACCCTATGAATATATGAAAAATGATGCAGTAAAATTAGAAAACTTTATAGTATGGGTAAATACTAGCGTCCGTAATTATCGTAAACAGCAACGTCTCTTAAAGAAGACAATTACCGAAGAGGATCGCAATAAATGGAAAGAGCGCCAATTAAATGATACCAAATACATTTCTCGATTTATGCTTAACTACATTCGCGACTATCTGCAATTTGCTCCTGTAGAGAACTTAGGGAAGCGTCAGGTAATAGCAGTTAATGGCAGTATTACAGCTTATATGCGTAAGCGTTGGGGGTTAAAGAAAAACAGATTGGCAGGTGATCTGCATCATGCTTTGGATGCAACGGTTGTGGCTTGTGTATCGGAGAGCATGATTCGCAAAATAACTCGTTATAGCCAGTTCTATGAAGCCAAATTTAGTAGAAATATTTTTATTGACTATGAAAATGGGGAAGTAATCGACACTTTGCAGGAGCGGTTTGGGGTCAAGTTCATTGAGCCATGGGGAAATTTCAAATTGGAATTAGAATGCCGTCTGAGTGCTGATCCGGCATTTAAGATAAGTGCCTATAATCTGAAAAATTACCTCAATCCACAAAACGTAGAGCCAATATTTGTTTCACGTATGCCCAAGCATAAAAATCGTGGCTCAGCTCATGAGGCCACCATCAGAAGTCCACGTTTATTAAATGAAGGTTTGGCGGTATCAAGGGTCGAAATCAGCAAACTAAAGTTGGATGCTAATGGCGAGATAAAAGATTATTTTGAACCTCAAAGCGATATTAAGCTTTATGAGGTACTGAAAATGCGCTTACAGGAATTTGGTGGTAACGGACCAGAAGCTTTTAAGGAACCCATTTACAAGCCGGCTGCTCCAGGAAAACCAGTTTCACAGGTGAAAAAAGTTAAAGTCAAGGTTAAGAGCAACCTAAATGTTACCGTAGGAAACGGTATTGCTTCTAATGGAGATATGCTACGTATAGATGTTTTTAAGAAAAAAGACGGCTATTACTGGGTTCCTATCTATGTAGCAGATACCGTTAAACCAAACTTGCCCAATAAAGCAGTTCTACCTGCGAAATCTTATGAATTATGGCCAGAGATGACGGATGAAGATTTTATCTTTAGTCTTTATTCCAATGATTTAATCAGATTTGTCCATAAAGATGGAAAAGGTGGTTTTATGTACTATATAAAAGCGGGTACTGCAACCGCCTCGATAAGCGTGGAAAGCCATGATCGTTCTTATTCTATCTCCAGCTTAGGTGTTAAAACCCTCGCTTTATTAGAAAAATGGACTGTGGATCCCTTAGGCAAGCGTAGCCTAGTAAAAAAAGAAACTCGACAGTATTTTCATGGACAAACAAAGTGAGGTGAGTTACCATCGCTTATCGTACTATAATCATTACCCGGAATGCCAAAATCGGGAGCAAGAATAATCAACTTCAGGTTGTCCTAGAGCCGACAGAACACCACTCTGTTCCAATTGAAGATATAAATAACTTAATGATCGAAAGCGAGAAGGTACAGATTAGCAGTCATGCCCTGCGGGAATTAGCTCTCAACGGTACTGCTGTATATTTCTGCGATGAACAGCATCTACCGTGTGGAATACTTTTACCATTAAATGTACATTCTCGGCAATTAAAGATACTTCAAAATCAGTTGTCTGTGAAAAAACCTCTTAAAAAACGCTTATGGCAGCAAATAGTACAGCAGAAAATCATTAATCAGGCTGAATGTTTACGTTTTTGCAACAAAGAAGGCCATCAAGAATTATATAATCTATCTAAAAAGGTTCAATCAGGTGACAGTACTTATGTAGAAGCCCAGGCGGCTGCTAAGTATTTTAGGCTACTGTTTGGCGAAGATTTTCGCCGTTACAACAGACGTTCTAATACCGAAACTGGAATCATAAATGCAGCATTAAACTATGGATACGCTATCATTAGAGGAGCCATTGCCCGTACATTAGTGGTCTACGGATTTGAACCCTCTATGGGAATATTTCATCATAGTGAGACCAATCGTTTTAATCTTGCGGATGATTTATTAGAACCGTTTCGTCCTATCGTAGACCTCTTTACTGCTGCGAATATTAGCGGGGAAAAACTCAATCCACAACATAAAAATAAGTTAGTTGAGATACTAAACTATGAAATACAGTCTGCGAATGAAAAACACAGCGTGATGTATTCCATCGAACGCATGGTTAAAAGTTTAACTGCTACCTACCAGAATAATCAGGGGCGACTTATCTTGCCTAAGCTTTGTCCCCTGAAAATACATACATATGAGTAATCGTTTTATGCGCATAATAGTATTTTTTGATTTACCTGTTACCACCAAGACTGAACGGAAAATCGCGGCAGGTTTCCGCAAATTTCTTATAAAAGACGGCTATTATATGATGCAGTTCTCGGTTTACGCTCGGGTGTGCAACGGCTATGATGCCATCGAAAAGCATATCAATAGGCTGAAATCAGTTGTTCCTGATAACGGCTCAGTCAGGGCTTTAACTATCACCGAGAAACAATATGAAGCGATGTATGTGCTTACCGGAAAACTATTAAAGGAAGAAGAACCGGTTGTTTTCCAACAGATAACCATTTTTTAAAAAAGGACGGAAATAATTTAAAATGCTATTAAAATCGTCAGTATTTTACACCAAGAAAGTCCCGATACATTGCATGTACCGGGACTTTCTCTCATTAGATACAATACCATACCTTGAACCATCAGGGAGCTACAACAGGGGGAGCCACCGCGACCGCTGAGGCTAGACAATACCATACCTTGAACCATCAGGGAGCTACAACTCGGTGTAGTCCAGTTGGGAGGGATCTATAACAATACCATACCTTGAACCATCAGGGAGCTACAACAAACTAGACCAACTAAAAATCATAAAAAGACAATACCATACCTTGAACCATCAGGGAGCTACAACAACAAACCAAAAGAAAAGTTTTAAATCACAACAATACCATTCCTTGAACCATCAGGGAGCTACAACGAGAACGGCACGCCAGGAAAATCAGACGAGACAATACCATACCTTGAACCATCAGG
>JAQUJQ010000122.1 GCA_028680875.1 Eubacteriales bacterium | reverse complement strand
CGGACCCAAAACTGCTCTTGAAAGATTTGCACTTAATAGGATACAGGTAATCAAAATCAGCACACCTACCAAAGCTGCCCATGCCAGAACATACAGAATTAAACTGTTTTCCACTCCAAAATCCCCGAAAAACATCTCACGAAACCCTTCAATAATATATGTAAACCCGTCTTGTTCACTTACGGAAAAAAGAAATAATAGCAGCAAAGACACAATAAGTACTAATACTGCTGAAATAATCACCATAAAGATATTTGTTTGAATAAAACGTCCTTTTAACGATTTCATTTTTATACTTCTCTTATCTCAAATAAGTAATATCCGATGCACCCAAAAATCATTCCATATCCGAGAAGGATACCGATTTTACTGATCATGGCATGGAAAGGAATCGTAACTCCCAGCCACAGGTTATGCCACTGCATATACCCTGTGAATAATAACCCGCTGGTCTCCGGAACAATAATGCCAATAATATAAAATCCTATTAATAGTATAATGCAAAGAATAATAGAAAGCGATGGACTATTAAAAAATTGATTCAACATAGCAGCAAATAATACTAAAACAATTAATGGAATCATATCCAAAACATAGGCTAATAAATTTATTCCAAGCCCGGCTGCGGAATGTGCTCCAATGCCCTTTATAATTGTAGTAACTAAAAATAAAGTAACTATATAAACGCCTGCTAAAATTAAGACGGCTGCCACTTTTGAAAAATATTGCTTGAATCGATTAACCGGTCGCATCATTGTGGCCCGGATTGTTCCATCATGAATCTCCACGGCAAATAAATCACAAGCAGCCATAAAAACAACCAACGGAATATAAATCTGGATAAAAAAAGAGAGCATCGTCATTGGCATATTGGATAAAATCAAAGATGTGGAGATCATCCCGGAAGATACTTTGCCAATAGCTAAATTAATAATACCGCACAATAAACATATTAAAATCTCTATTATCAGAAACACGAGAAATTTCTTTTTTGCCGCTATTTTTTCCAATTCATTTTGTAAACTTGCTGTAAATGTTTTCACAGAAAATCCTCCTAAATATATAATTCCTTTTTTTAAATAAGAACAGAACCTCTTTTGTCTTTAACTGTCGACAAAAAATAATCCTCTAAAGACGGGTTTAATTTTAAAGCGTCCTCCATTGTTTCAAAAGAAAGCAATTCGCCTTCATGCACAATAGCTACCTTATTGCACGTTTTCTCAATTTCTGAAGCCAAATGGCTCGCAATTAAAAAAGATGCTTTTTTCTCCATTGCCATTTTCTTAATTATTTCACGAATTTCTACTGTCCCCTCTATATCCAAACCGTTTGTCGGTTCATCCAAAACAATTAACTGAGGATCCGATAAAATTGCCATAGCCAATCCAAGACGCTGCTTCATTCCCAGTGAGAATTTTCCTACTTTGTCTTTTTGATATTGGCTCAATCTTACGACCTTTAATACATGATCGATTCTGGCCTCATCAACATTAGGATAAAAGCGAGCCATCATCTTCAAATTGTGTCTTGCCGTTAAGTACTCAAAAATGACAGGCCTTTCAATGAGCCCGCCTACCTGTTTTAAAGTTTCCTCAACATTGTCTTCCACATTTTTGCCAAAGATACTGACGTGACCTTCATTTGCATGACACAGTCCCATAATTGTCTTCATAATCGTAGTTTTGCCTGAACCGTTTGGTCCAAGCAATCCTACTACATCCCCTTCACTAATTGAAAAACTTATATTTTTAACCCCTCTTCCATTCTTATACAGCTTTGTAAGCCGGTTGACTTCCAATACCTTTTCCTTGTCCATATTACAATCCTCTATTTTATTTCACTTTGTATTACAACATTCCGATAGAATTACCTATCGGAATGTTGCATTCTCTGCACTTCCCTTTAGAATATCCTAATTTATTTTTGTTTTCCCTTCCGGATCAAATACGTCAACTACTGTTGTTTCATAGTCGAAAATAGTTAGGTTTCCCTTCATAACTGCTGTATGTTTCTCTCCGTTTTCATCCTCACCCACTAAAGCTGCTTCTATTTGATTCTCTATCAAACGGCCTTCCTTATCTAACGTAACTTTAAAAGTAACATCATCAATGTAAGGATCATTTCCAAACTTGGCCACCTCTTGGTCTCTATTGTTACTGTTACTTTCCGTAAACAGCAAGGATAAACCTGCATTTACAATCTCCGGAATCTGGTTGCCTGAAACATTGATGATATACTTGTTTATACCCTCTTCTGAAGAAGTCAATATCACATTGTTCTTTAAATCACCAACCAGCATATCAGCCAATAGCTCTGCAAAACGAACAGCTTTTTTTGCGGTTGCATCGTTAGTTCCCATAAGGCTTCCGTTACCTTCTCTGCTTATTTCAGCCTGGTAATACTTATCCTCCTCTGGGAAATAAGAATATGACTTGTTTCCATATTCATAGTAGTAAGATTCATAATTGCTGCGGATTTGTCCATCGTAATAATCCAATTCTTTGGTGTATTGACTTTTGTTTCCGTCTGCACACTTATAGATACCGCTTGACGAATATGTTCTTTCTTCGTCTATCTTAATCGTCATATCATACTTTGCAGTATAATTGTTTGCTTCAAAAGCTAAATTTTTCAATGCATTTTTGTAATTACTATACCCTTTAGCATTATCATAGTTTGCATATACCGCAGTTGTAAATACGAGCATACCTATCAACAGACAAATAAAAGTAATAAAATGTTTTTTACGTTTCATATTCCCAATACCTCCTTTTAAGTTACTTTTATCTTACAGGATATTTTTTAATAAACTATGGCTTAATTATTAACATTTTATTAAAAAAAGACAAAGGGACGTTTAGACTGTCTTGCCGGGAAGACAGTCTAAACGTCCCCCTGTCTTACAGCAGACTGCAATACCTTATTAGCTACAGGCCCGGCAACCTTGCTGCCTGAGCCGCCGTTTTCAATCACCACTACAAAAGCAAGAGGGAAATCGTCTCTATTCATGTATCCTGCAAACCAGGCATGCGGCTCTTTACCCCCACCCACTTCAGCAGTTCCGGTTTTTGCACAGAGCTCCAACCCTTTATAGTTATTCTCTCCATAGACTTCAATTACATTATTCCGCATCATTTCCCCAAGTTTCGCTGCTGTCTCTTCTGACAGAATACGTTTCCTTCCGCTTATTGAGGTGGCTAAAAATGATGCTATATCATTGGACTTCAGTATCCTTGGTGTGATACGGACACCACCGTTTGCGACGCCACCCATATAAGCCATAAAATTAAGCGGGTTTGCTGTATCACTGTACTGGCCGATTCCTGCCCATGCCAAATCCCCTCCCTGGGCATCAGACACATTGACCTTACCAATGGCAGTTTTAATTCCATTAACCTTAAGGCTTGAATTAAAGCCGGTCTTTTCCGCATATTTCTGCAAGGTATCCGGACCCAGCTCAAGAGAGATTTCTGCAAACGCTACATTACATGACACGGCAAGTGCCTCTTCAAAGCTAAGATCTCCATGAGGCGAAGGACAAGTAACTGTTTCTCCGTTTATTGTCATCTCTCCTTCACAGTGAAAAACCCTGGTATCTATATTTTTAAGATTATCAATGGCCGCAGCTGACGTTACCAGCTTGAACACCGATCCCGGTGTATAAGCGGCGGAAAGGAGGCGATTGATATACACACCTTCATATTTTTTAGGCTTAGCCTCAACATCGGGTTGATTTTCCGGGTCAAATGTAGGGGAACTAACCATGCAAAGTATCTCACCCGTCTTATAGTTATATACACCGACTGTTCCTTTCCTTCCGTTCAATGCTTTAAATGCTTCAACACATAATTCCGCATCCAAAGTAAGCGTCATATCACTTCTGTAATTATTGAATTGCTTGTTAAATCGATAAGCTCCGTTAAGCAAATCCCAACCTACAAGTCTCTCTCCAAAGGCAACCTGTACGCTTGTCACAACATTACCGTCTGAATCACCGATTGCATGCATAACAGCCTTTCTCACAGTCTCGTTTTCATTGTATTTCCTGCTCCCGTCTACCGTCTCAAAAAGTACCTTACCATTTCGATCGTAAATTGTTCTTTCTGCCATAAGTTGACCGTTTGAATACAAGTGTTTATTTGCGGGATGCTTGACCCACAATGAAGCATTTTTCGTATACTTTGCAGTAAAAACAAGAAGCCCTGAAATAATTATTAATGAGAATATCAATACCACCATGGATCGTTTTGTCAATTCCTTCAAATCATTCACCCGTTTCCTTTTCCATTAATATATTCATTCTCTCTACAATCTGCAGCCGGCCTGAAGCGGTCATCTGCAGCTTTAATAAATGCCAGAAGGGCCCATGATGTTACCATAGAAGAACCCCCGTTCGATATAAATGGCAGGGTAACACCTGTAAGCGGGAGTAAGTCTACAGAACCGAAAACATTCAATGCTGTCTGTATCAGAAAAATAGAGGCTGTCCCACAGGCTGCAATCGCATAAAGGGAAGACTTGCATCTCCTTGTCAAAAATACCGCAAGGACTGCAAAAAATACGATTATTAATACTGCTGTAAGAGCGGTTATCAAACCCCATTCCTCACAGAGAATTCCATATACCAGGTCAGTATCAGCTGCAGCAACATTTACAAGATATCCGTTTCCTCCGCCAACACCTACAAGGCCTCCACTTGCAGCAGAAATCATGGTACGTGTCTGTTGATAACCTATCGTATCGGCATATTCCCATACATGACCCCAAGCCTTAAAACGAGCTGCAATATAAGGCAGAAGAAACACAACAGCAATGGCCCCAAGAACAGCACCCGATGATATGAAGGCAATGGTTCGAAGATCCCCGGAGCGCATAAATGCAATCACCAGAAAGGTACCAAAGAAAATTACTGCCGTTCCCAAATCCCTCATTAAGATAAGCGCAATAATACATGAACCGGAAAATCCTATAAAAGCCGTTAAATTACGTGTGGTGAGAAGCTTGTCCAGCGTTGCCGTTCCTGCGAGTACAAAAGCGACTTTTACGAACTCCATTGGCTGAAACGTTATAAAGCCTAAGTTGATCCAGTTTTTAGCACCAAAGTGGACTTCTCCAATTGTTAAATTTAATAACATCAATACAAGCGCACCGACAGCGAAAACGTATTTCATCTTACGTGCTCGTATAACATCCTTCATCATAATCTGGATCGCAAGGTACGAAACAATTCCTAAAATTATTGCGATAAGCTGTTTATACAGGAGATTAGTTGAG
>JAQUJQ010000121.1 GCA_028680875.1 Eubacteriales bacterium | reverse complement strand
AACCGTAGCACTCTTCATCGGGCTCATGACGGAAATAGAAGCGATCATAAAGCCTAAGTAGAGTGCTCCGCCATCACCCATGAACACTTTAGCTGGGTGGAAGTTAAAAGGCAAAAATCCTAAGCAGCTTCCTGCAAGGGCCATAAAGGCCATGCATATCTCGTAGCGTCCATGAATATAGGCGATATATGCGATGACCAGGGTGGCAATAAATGCGACCCCCGCCGCAAGTCCGTCCAGACCGTCGATAAGATTTATTGTGTTTGTTATGCCCACAATCCAGATTACCGTTACAAGCAGGCTTATAACCCATGGAAATTCAATTAAACCGTCACCAAAGGGATCACTGACAAAAGAAATACGGACAGAAAAGGCGTAAAGGATACACGCACAGATAATCTGACCGGCCAGCTTAAGCTTGGCAGGCAGGTTTCGGATGTCATCCACAACACCCATAATAAAAATAAGGGTGGCACCAATGCCAACTCCAAGCATACGTTCATCGGTAGCACTAGGTAAAAGAAATGCCATCGCCACCATACTTCCAATGTAAATGGCCATACCTCCGAAACGGGGCATGGCTTCTGTGTGCATCCTTCTATTATCCTTTGGAATATCTACTGCGCCGATCTTTGGCGCCACCTTTATGGTCAGAGGTGTCACCGCCAAAACAATAAGAAAGGCTACAATAAATATGAATAGTATTGATGATAACATACTACTTCTTCTCCATTCTCTTAAGGACCTCGATTTTAAGCCCTGATTCCTTTAACATTTCCAATGCCAATTCATCCGGATATCCTTCCTTGATTACGATGCGCTTAATGCCTGCATTGATTATCATCTTGGCACATATCGCACAGGGCTGATTGGTGCAATACAAGGTTCCTCCGGCAATACTCTGTCCCAGATGTGCGGCTTGTATGATTGCGTTCTGCTCCGCATGAAGACCTCGGCAAAGCTCGTGGCGCTGACCGGATGGAACCTTCAGCTGTTCCCGAAGGCAGCCTCGTCGCTCGCAGTGCTCAATCCCTGTCGGAACTCCGTTATAACCGGTAGCCATTATACGGTTGTCCTTTACAATTATGGCGCCTACTGTACGCCTGATACAAGTTGACCGTTTCTCTGCAACCTCTGCCATCTCCATAAAGTATTCATCCCAGTCGGGTCGATCCATATTATGATTCCTCCTTAAAAACCGATTTTGCCACCTTGACGGCTGCCATAGCATCCTTACAATAATAATCTGCTTTGATTTTATCTGCATATTCCGGGTTCAATACAGCGCCTCCTACCATAACCTTACAGTCAACTTCCGCTTCCTGCAGAGCTTTTATGGTAGCTTCCATATTAACCACCGTAGTGGTCATAAGGGCGGAAAGACCCACTAACTTTATGTTTCCTTCTTTTGCCGTACGAACGATCAAATCAATGTCCGTATCCTTTCCCAGATCCAACACCTCATATCCGTAGTTTTCAAGAATCACCTTCACGATATTTTTTCCGATGTCATGAATATCTCCCTTAACCGTAGCCATTATGATCCTGCCGTAGGAAATGGTCTCGCCGGTTGTTTCCATGGCTGTCTTTAGTACGTCAAAAGCTGCCTTAACCGTGTCGGCGGATTTGACCAGTTGGGGCAGAAATAAAAAACCCTTCTCGTAATCTTCACCCACGTTTTCAAGGGCAGGGATAACCATCTTCTCTACAATTTCCAGCGGCTTTCGATCAGTCAGGAGCTCTTGGGTAACCGCAGCTGCACGTTCTGTATAGCCGTTTAAAATAATATCTCTCAGCCTGATCTTTGCACTCTGCTTTTCAGCTTGTTCAACCTCATTGGTTTTTACTGCTTTTTTCCCGCCATAACAGGTGATGAAATCCTTAGAATCCTCATCCTTACAGGCCAGAGCTTCAAAGGCCCTTATGGTATCCACATAACCTGATACCAGAGGATCTGTAATCGGCGCATCCAGTCCGGCTTCTAATGCCATGGCTAAAAATGTTTGATTCAGCAGTTCCCGTTCCGGCAGACCAAAAGAAACATTACTTACTCCAAGGACAGTTTTCACATCATAGCATTGCTTCACCAATCGAATGGCATCAAGAGTGTCTCTCCCCGCCTGCTGTTGAGCTGAAACCGTAAGTGTAAGACAATCCACCAGTATTCTCTTTTCATCGATTCCGTAAGCAGCAGCTTCCTTTATTATCCTCTCTGCTATGGCCAACCGCTCTTCTGCGTTTTTAGGCAACCCGTTTTCATCCAATGTCAAGGCAATGACACAGGCCCCATACTTCTTAACAATTGGGAAAACTGCATCCATAACTTCCTGTTTGCCGTTAACAGAGTTTATGATCGGTTTTCCGTTATAGAGACGGACTGCCTTTTCCAAAACTCTTGGATCTGCACTGTCTATTTGCAATGGAACGTCTGTCACAGCTGACACCCTGCGTACGGTTTCAAGCATCATTTGTTCTTCATCAATTTCCGGAAGTCCTACATTAATATCTAAAATCTCAGCACCGGCTTTCACCTGGCTGATTGCTTGGTTTTCTATATAAGCAAAATCCTTGTTCTTCAGGGCTTCTTTCAAACGCTTCTTCCCTGTCGGGTTGATTCTCTCTCCGATAATACGGACCCGGTCATCTAATATCACAGTCTTGGTAGAAGAGCTTACACCTGTAAATGGCCGGTGAACAACAGGTGATACGTTTCCTAAATCGCCTATTGGCTTTATACAATCCGAAAGGGCTTTGATGTATTCCGGAGTAGTACCGCAGCAGCCTCCCACAATGGAAACACCGGCCTTAATCATTTCCTTCATTGCCATGGTAAATTCCTGTACTCCCACATCAAAAACAGTTTGTCCGCCTTCTATGCGAGGCAATCCTGCATTGGGTTGGACCATAAGCGGGAGTTTGGAATACCGCAGCATTTCCCGAACGATGGGAAGCATCTGCCCTGGCCCAAGAGAGCAATTGGTACCGATGGCATCAATCCCCAAATCCTGAAGAATATTGACTACGGTTAGTGGATCTGCTCCCATGAGCATTCTGCCATCCTCCTCGAAGGTAACAGTACAGAAAATAGGCAAATCAGTCAGTTCCCGAGCTGTGACCACTGCCGCTTTCATATCATAAAGATCGGTGAAGGTTTCAAAGACAATCAAATCTACACCTGCTTCAACACCGGCTGAAATCTGCTCCCTATACAATTTGCATGCTTCTTCAAAACCCAAGTCTCCTGTCGGTTCCATAAGTCTGCCAATAGGAGCTATATCCAAAGCAACCCAAGGGGCTCCTGCTTTTCGTCCGATCCTGACTGCCTGTTTGATCACCTGTTCTACCGTATAACCGGAGCCTGCCAGCTTCCAGCTGTTTGCACCGAAGGTATTGGTGCAAACCAAATCACTGCCTGCGGCGATGTACTCTTTGTATATTCTTTCTATGATTTCAGGATGGGTAAAATTTAAAGTCTCCGGCAGTTCTCCTGCCTGCTGTAGACCATATTTCTGCAACTGGGTTCCCATGGCTCCGTCACAAAGAATGATTTTTCTGCCAAGTATATCTCGAATACCCATGCCTACTCCTTTTTTTATTTTTTACTTATTTCTTTAACGATTTATTTTATCATATAAAGAAAGTCAACACAAGAAAGGTGTTACCCCTGTAAGCTTCGAATGTTTTCAATATTGCCTATTATTCTCCTTGCTGTCTCGGGCTTATTCATCGTGTAGAGATGTACCCCCCGGACTCCCCAGGCCATCAAATCGATGATTTGTTCAATGGCATAAGCCTCTCCCGCCTCCTTTAAGGCAGCAGGGTTGTTTTCATAACGATCAAGTATCCTTTGAAATTTTGGAGGAATGGCACAGCCTGCAAGTTTTGTGATTCGTAAAATTTGGTTTTTATTGAGAACCGGAATAATACCTGCGGAAACCGGAACGTCAATCCCTGCTAAATCAATTTGTTCCATGAATCGGTAGAAGAGTTCATTATCGAAGAACAGCTGGGTGATGAGGAAATCCGCACCCTTGTCCACCTTCTCTTTTAAATATTTGATATCCTGTATTTTGCATTCGCAATCAACATGTCCCTCCGGATAACAGGCGGCACCGATGGAAAAACAACCTTCTTCTTTAACCTCACCGATAAGGTCAACTGCATGCTCATATTGCAGGGGGTTTGGAAAATCAAAGTCCGGATCCTCCGGAATATCCCCTCTCATGGCTAAGATGTTTTCAATACCTTGACTACGTATCTCATCTAAGTTCTTCTTGATCTCTTCCTTTGTTGCAGAGATGCAGGTTAAATGAGCCAGGCTTTCGATGCCGTATTTGTGCTTAATCTTGGAAGCAATTTCTACCGTTCTGTCTTTTGCTTTCCCGCCGGCTCCGTATGTAACGCTGATAAAATCCGGTTTTAAATCTGACAGATCATCTAAAGTCTTATAGATGGTTTCTACGGGAGCACCTATTTTAGGGGGAAAGATCTCTAAGGAAATTACTGTTTTTTTCTGTTCAAACATGTCTTTAATTTTCATTTTGCCGCTCTCCTTCTTTAAAACAATCTTCTTTTTTGTAATAAACTTCTGCAAGATATAAGCCTTGGGGCGGTGCTGTATGACCGGCTCTTCGCCGTTCCTTCCCTTGAATGATCTCCTTCATGGCATCCGGAGGAATTTTCCCTAAGCCCACTTCGACAAGAGTTCCTACGATGATACGAACCATTTTATATAGGAACCCGTCACCGATAATTTCAAACGAAATTTCCTTTTCCGGATAGGAAAAAAGCCCCTGTCCCCGCATTTTTCCCGTTACGACATCGGCCTTATATATGGTTCTTACCGTGGTTTTCATTTCCTTGCCTCCTGCCGCCATAAAAGATTTAAAGTCCTGCTTCCCCGTAAGATATGCAGCGGCTTTCTTCATAGAAACCAAATCCAAAGAGTGTTTTACCCAGTAGAAATAATTTCGCGGCATGATTTCCGGTTCACTTGAATTGTAAATACGATAGATATATTTCTTCCCAACACAACTAAAACGGGCATGAAAATCCGCCGGCATCTCCACGGCATCCAGGATTCTCACATCCCCGACG
Organism: Eubacteriales bacterium; assembly: GCA_028680875.1. Taxonomy (GTDB): domain Bacteria; phylum Bacillota; class Clostridia; order Peptostreptococcales; family Anaerovoracaceae; genus JAQUJQ01. The sequence continues at coordinate 212 of JAQUJQ010000121.1, read as the reverse complement.
GCATAAGGTCCGGGGCCTGCCAGTAAATTGTTTGCCGCAATCGGAATCCGCTCTGTGGGAATTCCAAAATCGCCTTGCAAAGTAGCTTGCTGTCTGTAGGCGTGAACACCTGCATCGGTTCGACTGGTTCCTGCAAGAGCGACTGCCTCACCGCAGAGCAGCGATAATACCCTTTCCAGCTCTCCTTGCACAGTCCTTTTGCCGGGTTGCCT
>JAQUJQ010000120.1 GCA_028680875.1 Eubacteriales bacterium | reverse complement strand
CAATCCCTTAAGAACAAAGCGTCCCAATAAGGCACATACCACAATGGCCACTGCGTGAATAATTGGTCCCAACATTTATTTAAGTCCTTTAATATCAATATCTACGGCCATGATGTTGAAGGCAGTCATAGTTTCTACTTGCTTTGTTATCTTTTGCTGAAGTTCCTTTGCTGTATCGATTATCATTACCCCGTATCCCATTAAAACCTGTACTTTTATACGGACACCCTCGGCATTGCTCTCGGTCAAAACCCTAAGAACTGAATCCACTCCTTTGGTTCGTTTACCGATATAAATGACGATGTCCGCAATAACTTTATCTGAAAGATCATAATCCCCTAAGTAGCTATAAGTAGGCCGCACAACGGTTTTTTCCGAAAATGTTGTCCTGCTTCCTCTCCCCCTAAACATTCGTAAAGGATCTAGAAAATAACCGGAAAATTGCCTTTTAATCTGGAAAGTAGGAGCCGGTATTACATGTTTTCCCAAGTCTTTTCGTTGTTTCTTAGCTACCTCTCTTTGGTTCTCCGTGGTAATATCTTCAATAGGGATCATCAAAGAGATATCAGGCAAGCCTAAGCGTTGCACAATCTTCTTTACCATATCATCAGAAGTCCCCAAAATCAATATACTCCCCGGATTTATTTCTGCAATCTTATCACGTACTTCCTTGCAATGAGCATCATTGGTAAAAAGAGCCGTTCGTATCGCACCGATTTTGGTTTGCTGTCGTTTAGCGGAAATACCGGCTAGAACCCGATTACCATAGATAAACAAACCGTCATCAATGATACTCTCTACATTCATCTCCTTGCATAGATTCATAGCTTGATAACTCTTACCGGTGCCACTCTTTCCGTAAAGTCCATATATATTCATCAGTGTTTTTTCTCCTTATAAATTAGATAAATTCATGTTGTCTATTTGTTGAGTGTCTGCTATAATAAGCATGTTTAAACATAATAGGCTAATTGAAACAATACATGAAGGAGGAGTTCATTATGGCTTATGTAATTAGCGATTCCTGTATCGCCTGTGGTGCTTGCGAACCGGAATGCCCGACAGAAGCAATTTCTGAGGGGGATCCTATATACGTAATCGATCCTGATAAGTGCATCGAGTGTGGGGCTTGTGCAAATGTATGCCCGGTTGATGCCCCCGTAGAAGAATAGTTAAGACTTCATAAAGAACGAATAACCGTTTCAGCCGAAACGGTTATTTTTCATTATATCGAAGTTATTGCATTGGGTGGCTGATGTAATAAGCCAAGGCATTAAGGCTGTCACTGAGATGAACGTTTTCTAACGCCACATCCTCGCTAACCTCAATATCCATGGGAGCAAAATTCCAGATCCCTTTTACATTTCCTTGGCATAGCTTATCAGCAACATTTTGAGCACTTGATTTTGTTGTACAAATGATGCCGATATCAACCTTATTTTCCTTTAAAAATTCTCCTAAAACTTCATAATCTTGAACCTCAATGCCATTAATGCTGATTCCAATTAATTTTGGATTAACATCAAACATACCGACAACTACAAACCCTGCCCTATAATAGGTTGCATAATTGGCAATGGCCTGGCCTAGATTTCCCGAACCGACAATGACCATTTTATAGTCTTTATCCAACCCCATAATCATACCGATTTGCGTATATAACCCTTGTACATTATATCCATAACCTTGTTGCCCAAACCCTCCAAAATTATTAAGATCCTGACGGATTTGGGATGCTGTATAACCGATTAATGCGCTCAGCTCATTGGAAGAAATTCGTTCTACATCTTTCTTCATGAGTTCCTTCAATGCCCTCCTGTATCTTGGGAGCCTTCTGATTACTGCATTTGATATTTTTCCACTTTCTTTCATAATCCCTCACTCCACATTCCATCATAAGAAGTAACTTGTTAAAAAAGTAATTATGCACGGATTATACCCTTACACGACTGGATATATAACCACAAAAATGATAGTATGTAACTGGTTTTTATAAAATTTAAGATTGGGGAAATTATATGGTTATTCTATCCGTCAAGGATATAACGAAAACTTATGGCATTAATACTATTTTAACGAAAGTGTCCTTCCATGTCAACCAGGGAGATCGTGTCGGCATCGTAGGAGATAATGGTGCCGGTAAATCTACCCTGCTGTCGATCCTGGCTGGTGAGCTGGTTTTTGAATCCGGAGAGTTTAACATTCACCCACAGTTATCAGTAGGTTATTTAAAACAAAAGGATCATTTTTCTTCTGGAAAAACTGTATATGAGGAGATGTTGTCAATATTTTCTCATATAATTGAAATAGAAAAGAATCTGGAAAGCTTGACCGCTGAAATAGCGAGAAGATCTTCCTGCGGAGAAGAGACGAGCGCCTTGCTTCGCCAATATGAACAGCAAAGCCATGCATTTGAAAGAATGAACGGATACAGCTATCCAAGTGAAATTAAAGGGATCCTATCCAGTATGGCGTTTTCTGAAGAAGACTATAACAAAAAAATTTCTACCCTTTCCGGAGGAGAACGTACCAGACTGGCACTGGCCTCGCTCCTATTGAAAAAGCCTGACCTTCTCTTATTGGACGAACCGACCAATCATTTAGACATAGGTACTTTAAAGTGGTTGGAGCAATATTTGAAAACCTACACCGGTACAATCATTCTCATTTCGCATGATCGTTATTTTTTAGATCAAATTGTAAACCGTATTTTTGAAGTTAAAGACCATCAACTTTCTATTTATCATGGAAATTATTCTACCTATTTAGAAAAAAATCAAAAAGAAGAAGAGGACTTTTTACGAAAATATATCCAACAACAACGTGAAATTGTAAGACAAGAAGAAATCATACGCCGTTTTAAACAGAGCGGTACAGAAAAGCTTGCCAAACGTGCCCGATCCAGGGAAAAACGTTTGGAACACGAAAAGCGCTTAGAAAGACCCGCCGGAGGAAAAAGCCGCATGAAGGTCCAATTCAAAGAAAAGTTTCGAACCGGAACGGATGTATTGTATATAGAAGATCTTTCCATGAACTTTGGTGAAGAACAACTCTTTCAAAATGTTAATTTGGATATTAAACGTGGTGAGCGCATCTGTATGGTCGGGTCTAACGGTGTTGGCAAGACAACTTTGCTAAAGATCATTTTGAGTCAATTGGCCCCTGAAACCGGAATCATACAATTAGGCCATAATGTAGTGTTCGGCTACTATGATCAAGAACAAAAACTGCCTGACGGAAACCGCACAGTTTTAGAAGAGCTTCACCAGGCCTATCGCCTTTATAATGAATCGGAGCTCCGGGGCCTGTTAGGGCGTTTTTTATTCCGAAAAGATGATGTATTTAAAAATGTTCATGATCTTTCCGGTGGAGAAAAGGCCCGGCTTTCCCTACTGAAACTAATGTTAACTGGAGCAAATTTCCTGCTTATGGATGAACCAACCAACCATTTGGATTTTTCAGCAAAGGGTGTTTTTGAAAATGCATTACTGGATTTTCCCGGCACACTACTGATTGTATCCCATGATCGTTATTTTTTAAATAAGGTCCCAACCAGGATTATTGAATTATCCGAGTACGGTATAGAAAGCTTCCCTGGCGGTTATGACTATTACATGGAAAAAAAACAATCTATCTCTTCAGGTAGAAACTATTTATTGGAGCTTGGTAAAATAAACAATGATACTAATTACCTTAATAATTCTTCAAAAGAATTAAGACTGGAAAGACGACGTAAGAACAAGGAATTGGAGGCTCAGCAAAGAAGGAGGGAACGAGAACTGGCCTCTTTAGAAACAGCGATAGCTAAAATGGAAGAAGAAGTTGAGACGCTTGAAAAAGAAATGTGCAAGGATGAAGTTTTATCCGATCATAACGTTCTGCTGACCTATTCACAACAATTGGAATCAACCAAAGAGACTTTGGAAATATCCTATTATCGTTGGGTAGAACTTAATGATTTTGTAAAATAGATGTTGCAGTATTTAAAAGGGTAACTTATAATAGGTTTGATAAAAGCACCAGATCATTGGAGGTAAATTATGGTACTTGATAAAATAAAAGAAATAATAGTAGAGCAATTAGGTGTGGAAGCGGACGTCATAACCATGAACACGCATCTGATGAAAGATTTAGAAGCAGATTCTTTGGATGCAGTGGAAATCATTATGGCTATCGAAGATGAGTTTGAAATTGAGGTCCCTGATGAGGACGCCGAAAAATTCCAAACCATCAGCGACATCGTAAAATATGTAGAAGAGAATGTAGAAGTATAGTTTAAAAATTTAAAGGATAAAGAATGTAAGGGATGGTATTGTGCGCTTTTTCGCACTTATAAGGATAGTCCCTTATCTTCTTTTATAATGTATCCGTAGAAAATTTTCTTACATCTGTGCATTTCAACGAGGCGGAGGACATCTCCGCCTCGTTATAATTGTAAAGCCGGATAAGCATCCAAGGAAAAATCGTCTGTAAGACCGGCCTTATATTTATAGTAGGCGGCGCAGCCAATCATGGCCGCATTGTCCGTACATAAATCAACAGACGGACAATAGAGGGCGATGCCCGCCTTTCGGCAGGCCTCCTCCAATGATATACGAAGGAGGCTGTTTGCGGCAACGCCCCCGGCCAGGACCAGCTTTTCACGGCTTGTCCTGGCGGCGGCCGTCATGGCCTTTATCACCAAAACGTCCACCACTGCCTGTTGAAAGCCGGCAGCCACGTCTTTAACACAAATAGGAATGTCTTTTAATTTTTGAGTATTAATATAATTTAATACCCCTGTCTTAAGGCCGCTAAAACTAAAATCCAAACTATCCTTTTCCAATAAAGTTCGTTTAAACTCAATAGCATGAGAGTTTCCCTTCTGAGCTACCTGGTCAATTAAAGGGCCACCCGGATAACCAAGCCCCAACACTCTTGCCACCTTGTCAAATGCCTCTCCTGCCGCATCATCCCTGGTCCGGCCCAAGACCTCATATAGGTTATAATCTTTCACATCAACTAAATGGGTATGCCCACCCGAAACCACCAAAGCCAAAAAAGGAGGCTCCAAACCTTTATGTTCTATATAATTAGCGCAGATGTGTCCCTGTATGTGATGAACTCCTACCAACGGTTTTCCCGCCGCAAAGGCCATAGCCTTTGCAGCAGCAAGGCCAATAAGTAGAGCTCCTACCAGACCGGGGCCATAAGTTACACCGACCAAATCCACATCCTTGAGTTTCATTCCGGCTTCCTCCATAGCTTGGGCGTAAACACTGTTTATATTATTCAGATGATGCCTGGAAGCAATCTCCGGTACTACCCCGCCAAAAGCCTGATGGACCTTGATCTGAGATGAAATCACATTGGATAACACCTGCCGTCCATCAGCCAAAAG
>JAQUJQ010000119.1 GCA_028680875.1 Eubacteriales bacterium | reverse complement strand
CCTTTAAGCAAAAGCACTGGCTAAACGCTTATTCTATCTCTAATGCCTCCAGATCAATACCCTCCAGAAGCTCTTTCAACTTATTCCATTCCTCGTTATTCAAGGTAATCCCCTTACCCATTTTTTCATGCTCCGGTCCCCAGTCGCGGATGTCTATCTTCGGCTTGCGCTCGTTCCAACTCACCAGATTTATTTCCTTCTGCCAGCCCTTGGAGCCCTCGGAGAGAACGCCCAGCGTTTTGGTTATCTCATATTTTAAATCCGCCATAATAAACTCCTTAAACGATTTGTTTTTTCACATTGCATTGCTACTTTCTTGTCTAGTCTAGGAATAAAAAAGTCGTTTCTCCCTGAGCATTTTCTTTTTGAATCTCTTTCTCACCATTTTTAGAATGTGTTTACGAAACATTATAGGCTGATAAACTATTGTGCCTGCACCATAGAAATAATATCCTATTGATGCAGGCGGATTTTTTAAATTTTCCCCATAATATTGAGCAGGGTCTGGTAACTGTCAACATCATGGTATTTGACCTTGCTGGTTGATAAATGGTTAAATAGCCGTTTTGCACAATCTATTTTAGCTCTTTCAATTGGGCGAGTTTGCAGTGTTTCCATGGTGCCTTTGGTTTCGGCAATGAAATAAATATGCTTCACAGTGCCTTCATTAAAAGCAATTGCCCAGTCCGGCGAGTAATTACCAACCGGAGTCGGAATGGAGAAGCCTTTCGGTAGTTTGGCATATACGCAAACCTCGTTGGCTCGGTCCATATTTTCAGCAAAACGGCGCTCAACGCTCTTTTCAGCGGTGCCATCAGTAAATACATAATCCTGAATATGTTTCTTGGCTCGAAATGCTTTAGTAAAATCACCCAGAACCTTTTTCGGAGTAAAAATGCTGCTGTCGTATTGCTTTTCAATTTGATCATAGGAAATGTGCTCAACGATCATGGTGGCCTTTTGCTCCTTGATTAGCCGTATCGCTTTGGTAATAAACTCTTCCGGGTTGTCTCTGAACATGCCAAATCTCGGCTTTTCAATACCTGCTAAAATAGTTGCAACAGTACGGCGGGTCAGGGTGGTTCCATCGGCAATCTTCCCTACAATGTCGTATTTGATTTGGCTCATTTCCGCATGCCGCAAGGTTTCTGTTCTGGCAGCTTCACAAACGAAGCTGTCCCCACGAGCAATTGCATACGCATCCAGGTCTGTAGTTTGCTGACCGGTGGCTACCGCATATTGAAGCTGGGTAACAAACATTTTTTCGTTAATATGCTTTATGGCCTTTTTAATTAACTCCTCACTATCGAACTCAACGGTGTATGCATACTGATGGTTGATATAACCCCATAGTGTCTGAAATTCCTGCTTGTAAAAATTATCATTAAGAGCGTTTTCTTTAATCTTGGTGGTATTGCCATTTTCGATCATTGCATCCAGAACACTCTCATCAAAGACGCTCTGAACTAATGTATGAACACCTTCACCAAGAGACGTCAGCGCTTCAGGGAGATGCGCCAGACAATTGTTTTCCAAATCGGTTCGATAAGCTTCGGTTACGTTATCGTTGTCATCAATATAATCGTTTTTAAGCAGATACCGATAAATATCTTTGGCCTGCTTGGCATCCAGCACCACCGGCTGCTCTCCGACCATAATGGTCTTACCCGTAAAGTATTCCTGCGTTGCCTTGGATGGACGATCATATAAGGCGGCTTTGATGCCGGTTTGTAAATCAGCTACAAAGTTTTTATATCCCTCGCTGGCAATAACGGTAAGCATATTGATGGAATGAACATCGTTACCAATTCGTTCGGAATCAATCCTGTCACCATTTTGATTTACGCAAAGACGAAGACCGCGACCGACTTCCTGGCGCTTTTGGGTAGGGCTGATGCCGCCATGTTTTAACGTACAGATTTGAAATACATTAGGGTTGTCCCAGCCTTCCCGCAAAGCGGAATGTGAGAAAATAAAACGCACCGGTTCCTCAAAGCTGAGCAATCGTTCCTTGTTTTTGAGGATCAAGTCATAGGCAGAAATATCATCACTCTCTTCGCTGCCTCGCTTGGTGGCGCTGTCTACCTTGTGACCCTTTTTGTCGATGCTGAAATAGCCCGCATGGGTTGCGTGTGGCTCAATACTTTTCAAGTAGCTGCTATAGGGTGTATCTTCTAAAGTAATGTAATCGTTGAGTACGTTGATATACTCCTGTTCAAACATAGCACCGTATTCGGAATTAACCTCTTCACCTGCGTCATTATAAACCCTATACTTGGCTACTTCATCGATGAAGTACAAAGAAAGGGTCTTAATGCCCAATTCAAACAGATGCTGTTCTTTTTCAAAATGGGAGATGATCGTCTCCCGGATTTGAATGCGACGCATATCCTTTTCGGAAACATCACCAACGACTTCACCACGGGATAATACGTCGCCGTTAGTAAAGGTTACCGTACCGCATATGGGGTCTATATCGCTAATATGATAACCTTTGTACTGTTCCATATTGTTGGAAATGGAGTAAAGGTCATCATCCACTCCAAGAATGCGGGGTTCACGGTTTATGGATTTTTGATATTTAATTTCCAGTTCGATTTTGGCCATGGGAGGCTTTTTAGGCGATATCAAGATATTTTCCAGGAATAAATATTTATCCGTACCTCGCAAATTCTTCACTTCAAACCCTTTGACTTCAATCTTTTTGACCAGCCGCTTATTATAGGCATCCACTGCATCCATAACATAAACCAGGTTATGATGCTGAGCGTGGGTGGCAGAGTAATTCAAGCAAAACAAAGGATTGAATTTTGCTAAAGCTTCCTGGGTTTTGTCTCCGCCCATTTTTTGCGGCTCGTCCAGAATCAGAATGGGACGGTTGGCTTTAATGACATCAATCGGCCGACGGCTGCCGAAATCATCCAGTTTCTCATAAATGCGGCGGGATTCCTTGCTCCTGGCATTTTCTTTCATGGAAGTATTCAACGCCTGGATATTGATAATCATGACGTTGATTCCGGCACTGGAACTGAAATTATCCAGCTCGGACAGGTTTTTGCTGTTGTAAATGAAAAACCTGGTCTTTTTGCCGTAATGCTCCATGAAGTGCTCCTGGGTGATTTCAAAGGACTTTTTGACACCTTCACGAATGGCGATAGACGGAACCACCACGATGAATTTGCTCCAACCGTATTGCTTGTTCATCTCAAAGATGGTCTTTATGTATACATAAGTTTTGCCGGTACCCGTCTCCATCTCCACATCCAGACTACAGGCACCCAAATGGCCGACCAGACTGTCCGACTGCTTGATATTGTTGAGCGCTTGCATATTACGAATGTTTTGCAGCAGTTGTTCTGTGCTTAAAGACAGGCGGGCATTTTCGAAACCAAGTGCCATCTCATCTTCCGCAGGCTCCTGCGCTGCAAATATCGTGCCCTGGGTATGCTGCGGTTTTTTCACAATACCCAAATCTCGCACATAGCTTATCCGTTCGGTAAAAGGCTGTCCGACAAAGATATTCAGGATACTATTTACAGCATCAGTTTGGTAAGGTTGTATTTTAAATTTAAATTTAAATTTCATTTATATAGCCCCTTTAATAATTCCCGTACTCTAGTTGCATTTCATAAAGCCAATTACTTATTTCATCTATTTGGTAATCAACAAAACCTGTAAAAGAGTCAAGAATATGATAAACTCGCTTAACCCAAACCTTAAAAATATTTAGATCTATCGTAATATTATCTTTTTGTTCAACATAAAAGTGTCTTGCGCCTTTTGCTGTAATTGGGTATCTGGCAAAAGTCATGTCGTTTGTGTTGTCATATAAGATATCAATGAACTTCTGCAAAAATAAAAATTCATCAAGGATATCATTCCTATTGCCTGCTTTTATCTGACCAATGGCAACTTGGCATAATTGCTTGATATCGTGTTTACCTTCAATTTTTGTTTTTTCGTGTTCCTCATTCTCAAGTTTATTAAGAATTTTCAATTGAGAGTTAAATCCTTTCAGATATACTTCAATGCCATGTACTACATTGAACATTATAGGAAAAATCCATATATCTGCCTTTTTATCTCTGTTATCACTTAGGCAAAGATCTATTAACGCTAAGGAAGTTTCAAAATATGCTTTTCCTATGTTGTAAAACTGATTTTCTAAATTAATGAAAGAATCAAATCGCCAATTCAAGTATGAACTGTTATCAATATCGCCTGTAAAGTCAAAGTAGTTTGGTAAATTCCTCATTAGGTCTTTCGTTTCAACTAAAAGCCAATCGTCCTCTATGCCTACTTTTTTATTCATTTTTACAGCACCTTCCTTACCGTCGTTGGACTGTAAGTTGCGAAAATCTGCTCAAAGTTGGTGGCGACACTGTCGCTGGCTATGGAACTGTCACGGAACACGGCATAATATGGTTGCTTTTGGGCAACTTCAGTAATGACCTCGCTGGTGACATCGCTGTCAAAGCAGGCCAGCAGATAACCATCAGCTACATTGAATACCACTTTACCGCCGATGGTTGTTTCTTCAATTTTGCTGGACAGCAGTACACCCAAATCCAGCATCACCTGGAAGAGCAAGTCTTCCGAGGTACGGTCGGGCTTGATGTTGTCAGCAAACAGGACAATCTCATCCTGCTTATACTCGGCCGGACTGTAGTACACGTCCTGCATGTTGGTTGTATCTATCTTCAGAACACGGAAGCCGATGTCAAGTTGGCCTGCAGCTTCGGGATGTTCGTCCAATATTTTTTTACCGGCCCGACGGATACGCTCTTTGCCGATTTCGGTAAGCAACAAAGGTTTCTTTTCTAACTGTAAAAAGTTAATTGCTGCTTGGATAGCAGCTTTTGCATTATTATCAGCGCTAGCTAAACTTTCAATTAAATCCTCTGGCAGTTGGACCATAATGAAGCGAGCATTTATGGACGTAATTTCTGCATTAAGCTGCATAACGGCATCGGCTGTAGTGCCAGAACCAGAAAAGAAGTCCAAAACTATATCATTTTTTTCTAAAACAATGGAGCATATATTTTTAAGTAGTTTTGAAGGTTTGGGATGACTAAAGATCTTTGCAACACCAAAGAGTGAGGTCAATTCAGCAGTTGCATCTTCATTCATACCATGATTGTCCCACCATGATTCGGCTTTGCGTTTTGTAGATTTTCTGTCTTTTAGTAATACTTTTTGAACCGGCCTTGCATTTCCGCTTTTCCCAAAAATTATACGACCATCTGCAATACGCGACACAACTTCAGGCTCATTAAATACCCAATAGCGCCCTTTGGGTGGGAAAAATTGTTCTCCTGTCTGCGGATTTGTGACAGCAAAATATGGTCCTTTATGATTGGCTGATAAATCCATTGTATCCCAT
>JAQUJQ010000118.1 GCA_028680875.1 Eubacteriales bacterium | reverse complement strand
GGGATAAGAAAGGACACCACTGCAGTACTGAATTTGGTAAAGGAATACGGGTGTACAACCATAGTAGTAGGACTTCCTCTAAATCTGGACGGGACGGATAGTCAGCAGACAGGAAAAGTACGAGAATTCACCACACTTTTGGGAAACAAACTGAGAAGCTCCGGCCTGCAGGAAGTGGAAATAGTATTCCAAGACGAACGTTTTTCAACCCTTATAGCTGAGAAGGTATTGATTGAGGCAGATGTCAGCAGAAAAAAAAGAAAGAATGTCATTGACAAGCAAGCTGCTACGGTTATATTGCAAAGTTATTTGGATCAACGAAAGTATTAATTTAAAAGTAACACTTAAGATTGCAAAACAATACTATAGAACATAATATTTTTGATATGGAGGGATATCATGATATCAAGTATGGATTATGTAAGGCAATCTTTAGAGTTGCATCTTTTTTTTGCCAGAATCATGAAGGAACACTCGTTTTTCCTGGAAGTTGGATTTACACCAAAGGATACTGATTTTTCACAACAGGCAGATGCATTTCGAAGAGGGTTTCATAGTATCTTAGCAGAAGCCATCTCCCTGTCTAATGGTGTTGTTAGTCCTGAAGTTCTTAAATCTGGAGAGGTAATTACCAAATATACACTGGATGCTGAAAAGACTTCTGCATTTTTTACAGGAGTGCAGATACAAACAAACCTTACATTATCAGAAGCTAATTTAGTAGGAGGTCCTAAAACGGCGGAAACCAATATAAAATTGGTTCAAAAAGTATATATGCTTAATCACAGAGCAATGGAGCTACTGACTGGCATCATACAGTTTAAAACAAAAATTTTAAAAGACGTTTTAGCTTGTAAAATGTTTACCGTCAATTATCCGCTTTTGATAGACCATATTTTAAGAGAAGCTAAATTTTATTTAGCTTTAATTAAAAGACTGCAAGATAAAGAGGAAATGGATTTAGAACAAGTAGCTTTCGAACAGGAGTTTTTCTGGAATAGAATCATGGCAGAACATTCAAAATTTATAAGAGGGTTGCTTGATCCGACAGAAGAAGATTTGATCAATACAGCAAATAACTTTGGTAATGAATTTGATCAGTTGACACAAGAAGCAAAGGATGCCATGGATAAGACATTACCATTGTTAAAGGTAACAAATGATAGCTTAACAGCAACAAAGGATATTCGTGATTTTAAGGCACAAGGTACACAAGGTATTCTTGAATGTAAAGTAAAATCGATTATTATTCCTTTGTTGGGTGACCATACATTAAGAGAGGCTAATCATTATCTACGTTTGCTAGAAATGTTCGGAACAAAATAGATAATTAAAATATAAAAATATACGGGTGTTACTTAAAAAAGTAACACCTTTTTTTTTAAGTTTCTGGATTTAGGAAGTATTAGTAATATTAATAGGTTATTAATTAAAATTATTGAGATTAAAAAGATTAAAGGGAAGGGGTCTTTTTTAACACAACTATTCCTAAAATCATAATTTAGGGAATAGTTAGTATCGTTTTCTTTGGACTTTCTCATATTATCCATAATTCTTACCATATCATAAATAAATGAATATAAATATTATATTCACTCACTCATTTAATCCGGGCTGGTATTTTAAAATTGTAACTTTCTAATAGAATTTCTAAAACAAATCCATGTAACCTTGTAATTGCAATGCTTACAAGATGCGAGATAAAAAACGCCGATTTAAGCGACTTTTTACAGTATAGCCATAGTCTCATACCTGTTGTTTACTTCTATATATAGGGAATCCGGATGCTTTGGCCTGGTTGAATGTCTTGGGGCGCAATATTGTTAATTACACAAATGGAATGAACCGTTTTTCGGATATCCTGATTATCCGGACCATAGGTTTTAGCTAAATCCCATAATGTATCGCCGGTTTGAATCAAAATGGTTTCGTATGTAGGTTTCGACAAACTCGCTACCTGATCCATACCTGTAGTTATTCCCACAATAAAAACGACTGCAATAAATAATATTGTTACAAAAGCGGAAAAACGCAGATGGGATTTGATTCTATATTTTCTCATCACAATAACCTCCCTGCTATTACCTTTCCGAACGGATGTTCGTAATATTATAATAGCAGAACGATTGTTCTTTGTAAAGAGAAATATAAACATTTGTTCTTTTATTTTTAAGACTCTGTTAGATGATACGTCTTTAAAGATTCAGCAGTTTTTGATAGATTCGATCTGCGTAAGCCGTTAATTTATGTCTATTAAAGAAACAAACTATGAAAGTGACCAGAGCGCCAATCCCTAATACAATTAATCCAAAATAGCTTTCCTTATGAAGCATGCTTCCCATCATGATGGTACCCATTAATGCAGGGGTCCTCCCTACCAAAGATAAAAAAAGAAGGGCTTTAAATTTTAATTGCGATACGCCTGCGGCATAGGTAATTAAATCCTTTGGAAAACCCGGAATCAAGTAAAGTACAAAAATAATTGCAAAAGATCTTTTACTGTTTAGTTGATTGATAAATTTACTGATTCTTTTTTTACCAAAAAGAGTATGGATAGCATCTCTTCCAAGAATCCGTGCAAAATAGAAGGTAATGCTCGTGCCAAGAGCAACGCCGATTATAGCAAACAGGTATCCTAACCAAAATCCATAGGCATAACCACCGGCAAATTGAATAAATTGACCAGGTATAACAGATATAATGATCTGGACTATTTGAAGGCCGATAAATACAAAAACACCGGCAGTTTTATATTGTTCTAAAAAGTCATTTACACTCTCCATGGTACGAAACTGATCTATGAATTCCGGGCATTCAAAATATACAAAGGCCGGAAGTCCAATGATGATAGCCAACATGATAAGCAGTTTTACAACGGAAAGTACTTTTGTTGTCATAGTAGTCCCTTTTCCCGCAATGTTTGCAAAGCTTTTATAACACCGTATTTGGAATGTTCATAAGTCAATCCTCCTTGAAAATAGGCAATATAAGGAGGTCTGACAGGAGCATCAGCTGAAAGTTCTATAGAAGACCCTTGGACAAAGGCACCGGCGGCCATAATAACAGGATCCTCATAGCCCGGCATTTCCCAAGGAATGGGCTTAACATGTGAATCAACAGGAGCTGCTGCCTGGATTCCCTCACAAAATGCAATTACCGCTTCAGATGATCCCAGCTTTACAGATTGAATTATATCGCTGCGCTTATCTTCAGGTTTCGGACACACTTCACATCCAAGATTTTCAAAGACCTTAGCGCAAAGTATTGCCCCTTTCACTGCGCCATTAACGGTCTTAGGTGCAAGAAAAAGCCCTTGAAACATGGTTCGGCTTTGACCGAACATCAAGCCGCATTCCCCTCCGATCCCGGGGGATGTCATCCTATATGAGATGCTCTCGATCAAATCCTCATTTCCCACGATATAACCGCCTGAAAGAGCCAATCCCCCTCCGGGGTTTTTAATTAATGAACCGGCCATTACATCTGCACCCACTTCTGTAGGTTCCTTTGTATCAAGAAATTCACCATAGCAATTGTCAACCATGCAAATAATGTTTGGGTTGATGGATTTGACAAATGTGGCCCATTCTTGTATCTCAGGTATTGTAATCGCCTTTCGCCATCCATACCCGGTAGCCCTTTGTACTGAGACCATCCTAGTTTTGTGTGAAATGGCTTTTTCTAAGGCCTTCAGATCTATTGTTCCATCTTCTTTAAGTTCCACCTGTTTGTAAGTGATGCCGAAATCTTTAAGGGATCCACTCCCCTTCCCCCTTATGCCGATGACTTCCTCAAGGGTATCGTATGGGTTCCCGGTACAGTAAATCAACTCATCCCCCGGTCTTAGTATACCGGTTAATGTCAGAGTCAATGCATGCGTGCCACTGACGATGATGGGCCTGACCAGTGCAGCCTGTGTGTGAAAAAGCATAGAGTAAACCTTTTCCAATGCCTCTCTTCCCGGATCGTTATAGCCGTATCCTGTATTCCAACCAAAGTGCATGTCCGTAATGCGGCATTTCTGAAATACATCCAATACTTTATATTGGTTGTATGCAAGTATATCGTCCAATTCTTTATATTGATCAAATACCTGTTCTTCCGCTTCTTGCACGATATCCAAAACATCCTTACGAATTTTCATAGATTCTGTTAAAAGTTGATAAGTATGATTTTTCATGTTGTCCTCTTTCCTATTTTTTATTATTTAAGTCATCATCCCATTCGAAGCTTTTTATCAAATCACGTTTTACATTAAGTTGATGAGCTGCATAAAGCTGGGTAGTTGTTACGTTTTCATGATCCAAAAGTGCCTGAACATCATAAATTGAATTTCCGCGCCCTATAAGGGATGTGGCAGCAGTAGCTCTTAATTTATGGGGGCTATAGCCTGCATCTCTGGAAGTGCCAAGACCAATCGATGTATATTTCTTAACCAATTCTCTGATTTGGCGTTGAGTCAATCGTTTATTTTGCAAGGATAAAAACAAGGCATCCTTATTTTCACCATCGATAAGATCATCGCCGGGCCTCTCCAAATCGATATAATCAGTTACCGACTTATGTACTGTTTTATTCAGAGGCATTATTGATTCTTTTGCCCTTTTACGATAGATTTTAAATTCACCTCTGTTAAAGTGAAAAGAAGAAAGGTTCAATTGTTGCAGTTCGGTAAGACGCAATCCATAGGTTAAAAAAAGGATCAGAATGGCCTTATCTCTGTATTTGGTTTTTTCCCAAAACTCTCGTTCTTTTTTTGTAAGATGGCTTCCGGTTGATACTGCATCCAGCATACGCATTACCTCGTCATCCTGGAGGGCTTTTATTTCCCGTTCACCGGGTTTTGGAACACGAATGGGATTAAAAGCATCGGTAATATTTCCTGTCACCAGTTCCGCTCGATATAAGTGTTTAAAAAGTACAGATAAAGAGGATTTCTTTCTGGCTAAGGATCGATTTTCATTTTCATAGACGGTTATTGTTCGGTCTGTTTCCACCTTATAACTGCGGCAATAGTCTATAAAAAGATTGATATCAGAGGCTTTGATCTGTTCAAAATCATTTACCGTGATCTCCTTGGTGCTTGATGCATTGGTTTGATCTGTTTCTCGTATTAAGTAATTACAGAAAAATTGGATGTCTCCCAAATAAGCCAGCCGGGTTAAGGGAAGCACATTTCCCTTTAAATAAACAAAGAAACTTTTCATAAAAGTGGGAAGAACTTCTTCAATTTCTTCACATTTTCTAAGGATCTCATGTTCTTTAAGGATAATATTATCCGGTTTATCACTTTTATTATGAATTATTATTTTTTTTGTTTCTGCCATATCGGTACCTCCATCTCTTGAATCATTCTAACTTTTTATTTAGATAAGAGAGAATTGAATGTACTGCTTCTTCTTGT
>JAQUJQ010000005.1 GCA_028680875.1 Eubacteriales bacterium | reverse complement strand
TATGGTAGCTCAATACCCATATAAAGTTGACTGATCAGATAAGCAAGGAACACCCCTATAACCAAGCCAAAAATCCCCGGCACAAATTCTGTGGATGGAACCTTTTGTAAATCCGATTCGATGTTGTCAACAACTTTCTTGCTTTGTCTTCCGATTGATGGTGCAAGTATAAAAAAAATAATTCCACAAACTGAAGCGCATACGATACTTAGTATATTTTTTTGTATATTACTAAGAACCAGAATATCCCCTAAGTTCGTTACGATCATCAGTCCTCTAAATAAAAAGGATACACCATAACCGAAGAGAGCACCACACAGTGTAAAAACAGCTCTGAATAGTTTTCGAATCATCCTGTCACTCCCTTTCCCGTAATATTAAACTGTAGATTCAATAATCCCTTCCGCCTCCTCATGAGACATTTCACCAGATAAAATCATTTCACTGATCAAAATCTGTTTGGCATTGGTCAGCATTTTTTTCTCACCTGTTGAAAGCTTCTTTGTACGGTCATTCCGCATTAAATTTCGCACGACCTCAGCCACCTTGCAAAGATCCCCTGTCTTCAATTTATCCATGTTTTCCCGATTTCTTCTGTTCCAGTTGTCCGGCATTTCCGACGATTCCGCTCCTAATAAATCAATTATATCAGAAAGCTGACTCTCCGATATAATGGATCGGATACCAACTTCGTCAGCACTTTCTAAGGGAATCATGATCTTCATATCACCACAAGGGACCCTGAGAATATAGTATTTTCTTGTTTCCCCTAATATTTTCTTTTCCTCGATACCTTCAATGATACCAGCTCCATGCATTGGATATACAATTTTATCACCGACAAAAAACATACAAACGCCTCCAGTCTATATCTTAGTATAATATTGTTTGGATGCATTTGTCAAGGAAACAATTTTTCAGTTTATCACATGCTATATAGCCTGTCAATATTAAAAATTAAATTTCTTGATTCCCTCCATTAATCCGGTTCTCCCAATAACTGAACATCTTTTGAAATACCGGTCACTCTATCGGCATTTTTCTTTGGAAGAACGATTCTGTTAAAACCCATTCTGGCTGCTTCCTTAACGATTTTATCAGCATTTTGAACAGAACGCAGATCTCCGGTCAAACCGATTTCACCGATGGCTAAGGTTTTTTTATTACCGGGAATACCTTTATAAGTAGAATAAATAGCCAGGGCAAGAGCCAAATCCGTTGAGGTGCCCTCCGGCTTGATTCCTCCAACAACATTGACGTATACATCCTGATCCGTCAATGAGAGTCCTGCTTTTCGGTCTAAGACAGCTATAATCATATTCAGTCTGGAAAGCTCTACACCGATGGCTGTCCTTCTGGCAAAACCAATATTAGCAGGTGAAGTCAAGGCCTGAACCTCAAGTAATAAAGGCCTGGTTCCTTCATATACTGCAGTAGCCATAGAACCTTCTGTTCCATCCTCCATTCCCTCCAAAAAGCTTTCAGATAGATTTTCTATTTCCAGCAAACCTTCTTCTCTCATCTCGAAGGCTCCGATTTCACTTGTTGTCCCAAAACGGTTTTTAAAGGCTCGAAGGATACGTAGTTCTTGGTCTCTTACTCCTGTAAAATTTAAAACACAATCTACTAAATGCTCTACTATTTTAGGACCTGCCAAGTCACCGCTTTTTGTCACATGCGCCACGATAAAAACCGGAATTTTTTTACCTTTTCCCACCCGCATCAGTTCATTAGTACAAGCCCGTACCTGTGATACCGTTCCCGGTGCAGATTCCAGGTCTTCCGTATACATAGTTTGAATAGAATCCACTATAAGGAAAATAGGCTTAACCTTTTCCGTCACCTGCAAAATATTTTCCATATTGGTCTCTGCTAATAAAAAGAGATTGTCCAGATCCCCTTTACAGACTCGATCTGCCCGCATCTTAATTTGTTCTTCCGATTCCTCTCCGGTTATGTAAAGCACCGGGCCTAAATGTTTAGCGATCTCTGCTGCAGTTTGTATTATTATGGTGGATTTACCGATACCGGGTTCGCCTGAGATCAATGTAAGGGAGCCCCGGACCAACCCTCCTCCCAGCACCCGGTTCAACTCGCCTATACCCGTATCCAATCTGGTATGATGACCGGATTGAACCTCCGCCAGTTTCACTGCCTTGGGTTCCTCCCCGGCTTGCCTCCTTCTCTTGTCGTCCTCTTTATACTGGATAACCTTTTCCTCTACCATAGAGTTCCAAGCTCCGCAAATACATTGGCCGATCCATTTTGGGCTTTCATATCCACAATCCTGGCATACAAATACGGTTTTTCCCTTTCGACTCATCTCTTCCTCCTAAGTCTAGGTACTTTTACTTTTGAAAAACTCCATCATACAGAAGTATAATGGAGTTTTATTTTAAGCTATTATATCATATCTGCTAAGTTCTGCCATGTTATTCAGCATCTTTTTGCGCCTCTGCTATGATCTTTTCTGCCAAATGAACAGGAACCTCATCATACCGTTCAAATTCCATAGAGAAAGTTCCTCTTGCCTGAGTCATGGATCTCAAAACAATGGCGTATTTAAACATTTCTGACTGCGGCACTTCTGCAATGACTTTCTGCCCATCCACCTGGGGTTCCATACCAAGGATCTTACCTCTTCTCTTGTTCATATCGCCCATTACATCACCCATATATTCATCGGGGACAATCACTTCAACATGCATAACCGGCTCCAGCAGGATAGGTTTAGCTTCACTGATACCCTTTCTAAATGCAAGAGCCGCAGCGATTTTAAATGCCATTTCATTGGAATCCACATCATGATATGAACCGTCATAAAGAACAGCTTTAATGTTTACCACAGGATAACCTGCCAGTGGACCCTTCTCCAAACATTCTCTCAGGCCCTTTTCAACAGCCGGCACATAGTTTTTAGGTACTGAACCTCCAAAGAGTTCTTCCGTAAATTCGAAATCTTCCTGAGAGGGCGAAAAACGAATGTGCACATCACCATATTGACCGGCACCGCCAGTCTGTTTCTTGTGCTTTCCTTGGACATCAGAATTCCCTTTTATGGTTTCTCTATATGGAATTTTCTGATCCACTGCTTCCACATCTGCCCCATATTTATCCTTCAATTTTGCAGTAATGATTCCAATCTGAATCTCTCCTTGTCCGCCTATTAATGTCTGATGGGTCTCTGCATTTCGAACCATAACAAAGGACGGATCCTCTTCCATAAGCTTGGTAAGACCGGAGCCGATTTTATCTTCATCTCCCTTAGCCTTAGGTACAACCGCCATAAAAAGTGAGGGCTCGGGGAAATCCACGGCAGGATACTGGATATAGTTAGACTTGTCACAGAGTGTATCACCGGTCTGAGTGTATTGTAGCTTTGAAGCAGCAACAATATCCCCTGCACTTATATTGGAGGCTTCGCTCTGGGTCTTTCCTCTTAAGAAAAAGATCGAACCCATCTTTTCGGTTTTTTCAGCTCTGACATTATATAACTCCATTCCTGAATCAATCTTTCCGGAAACCACCTTCATCACAGAAATCTTTCCTACAAATGGATCTGCAATGGTTTTAAATACAAAGGCAGATACAGGTTCATTAGGATCACATTTTCTTTGTACTGCTTCGCCATTAGCATCCACCCCCCGATAATCCGGATGGTCCATGGGTGAAGGTACATATTTTATCAATGCGTTTAAAAATTCTTTAATTCCTCTGCCATCTAAAGAACAACCAATTAAAAGAGGTACAATAGAGCGGGAGGCAATCCCCTTCATCAGTCCGCTGTTGAATTCTTCGTCAGTAAATTCTTCACCTTCAAAATATTTTTCCAGCAGCTCCTCATCACTCTCTGCTACAGCTTCCGTTAAAGCTTCCTTTACAGAACCTTCAATGGGTTCGGAAATCGGGATCACTGCATTGCCGAACTTTTCCTTTACACTTGCAATAACCTGCTCTACATCTACATTTTCTTTATCAATCTTATTAAGGAATATAAGGGTTGGCATATTGTAATCCTTACATGATTTCCAAGCCTTTTCCGTACCTACCTGTATTCCTGCAAAAGCATCTACCATAATAACTGCAGCTTCTACGGCTCTCATAGCAGAATTCACTTCTCCGATAAAATCAAAATATCCCGGTGTATCAATAAAATTAATTTTTGTCTTTTGGTATTCCACAGGTACAACTGAAGCATTGATAGAATATCCCTTTTCAATCTCCATTTTATCATAGTCAGATACCGTACCGCCGTCTTCAACTCTTCCAACTCTGTTGATCACACCTGTAGCGAATAATGCAGCCTCTAGAAATGTGGTTTTCCCACACCCGCCGTGCCCTAAAAGTGCAACATTTTTGATTGTGTCACCAGTGTAGCCTTTCATATAATGAAACCTCCTAAAATATAATTGTCACCATAATAGCAAAAGTATATCATTTAAAAGGAAAAATAGCAAAGTAAAATTGGAAGGCTTTTTATTGCTCCTGATCCTGATAATGAGTGTTTTTATTAAAAATTGGTAAGCGGGATGCAATGATTGTAATAATTATAGCAATAAACAGACGCCCTGCAGAAATAACCAGGATGTTAGCACCTGCTACACTCCAGATTGCTGTAGTTTCAATGATACCATGGCAGATGAAAAAAAAGATGCCTATGAGAATAAAATCCTTTCTGGGGATAGGGTTTACTTTGTTCATTTCCATAAGAGTACCTGCACCGTATGTAACACCCATCACTGTAGCTACAATAAGAGGTAAAATGGCAGGCGGTGACATCCCCAGTACCTTAGTTATTCCCTCTAATTTTTCCGCCAGTTTTTCCATTATTTTATAAACCCGAAGAATTTCAATGACAATCATCAGAGGAATTAAGATTTTTAATACATTGAATACCGTATTGAGGCTTCCATGTATAATCTCATTAATAATAGTGGATGCCGACGCTAACATAGGAATATACCCCCGATCTGAGCCGTTAAAATGCCAACTAAAATAGATGCTGTAAACCGATAAAGAACAAATTTCGCTGCTGGTAAGCCGATTCTTTGGCTCAAAGCGAATTCCACCGGAATGGAATGGAACACCAAGCCGATCATGGCTATGGTTGTAAGTTCTGCTCCGGTAAAATTGAACTGACTGGCGGTTGCTATTGCTCCATATTCATCGGTAAAAACTCCGGTAATAATGGGGACGACTGCTTCAGGCGGTAAACGAAACAAGCCCATTGCCGGTCTGAAAAGTTCCTCCAGAAAAGGCATCAAGGGCGAATACTTTATCACTACAACCAAGGCGTAAACAGGTAAAACCACCTTCATCAACGTGACGGTGGTTTTCAGTGCTTTAATAAAGCCATCTTTTACTGTATTTATAAAAACCTTCATATTGGCCCTCTTACAAGAAAAGCTAAAAATCGGCAGTTTTGGGTGTCCTGGGGAAAGACAGTACATCACGGATATTACCCATACCGGTCATATACATAATCATCCGTTCAAATCCCAATCCATAACCTGCGTGTTTGACGCCTCCATACTTTCTTAAATCTAAATACCACCAATAGTCTTCTTCGTTAAGTCCCATTTCCCGAATGCGGTCAAGAAGGATATCATAACGCTCTTCTCTCTGACTGCCACCGATTATTTCCCCTATACCGGGAACCAGCAGGTCCATTGCTGCCACAGTTTTCCTATCCTCATTCAGGCGCATATAAAAGGCCTTGATTTCCTTGGGATAATCGGTTACAAAGACGGGTTTATGATAAATCTTCTCGGTGAGATATCGTTCATGCTCTGTTTGCAAATCGATGCCCCAGCTCACCGGATATTGAAACTCCTGTTCCGCTTTTAAAAGAAGTTCCACCGCATCTGTATAGGTAACTCTGGCAAATTCCGAATCCACAATATTTTGCAGTCGTTCCAAGAGGCCCTTGTCAATAAATTCGTTAAAAAAAGCCATTTCCTGAGGTGCGTTTTCCAGTACATAGTTGATGATGTATTTAATCATCTTTTCCGCCAACTCCATGTTGTCGGTAAGATCAGCAAAGGCGATTTCCGGTTCAATCATCCAAAATTCGGACGCATGTCTTGCTGTGTTAGAGTTCTCTGCTCGGAAGGTAGGGCCAAAAGTATATATTTTACGAAAAGCCAAAGCATAAGCTTCTCCTTCTAGCTGGCCACTTACTGTAAGGTTTGTTTCCTTCCCAAAAAAATCTTGACTGTAATCAATCAGACCCTCCCGAGTTATTGGTGGATCCTTTAAGTCCAATGTAGTCACATGGAACATTTCTCCGGCACCTTCGCAATCACTGCCTGTGATAATCGGAGTATGAACGTAAACAAAATCGTTTTCCTGAAAAAATCGGTGAATAGCATAAGCAGCTAATGACCTGACTCGAAACACAGCAGAAAAGGTGTTACTTCTAGGTCTAAGATGGGCAATTTCCCGAAGAAACTCCAAACTATGCCTTTTTTTCTGAAGAGGATAGTCTCCGTCAGAACCGGCTTCCACTTTTATTGATGTTGCTTTAATTTCAAAAGGTTGCTTTGCATCAGGGGTTAAAACCAATGTTCCTGCTACAGTTAGACCTGAAGCAACGGTCACCTTTGCAATTTCATCAAAATTGTCTATCAACTCTTTTTCGTAAACTATTTGTATTGATTGAAAGCAACTTCCGTCATTCAATTCAAGAAATCCGAATTTGTTTGAGTTTCTGTTAGTTCGTACCCAACCATTTACTTGAATTTGCTGTCCTTTATACTTCTCCGGATCTTCAGCTATTTTTTTTACTAATAAGTCAATCATCTCGCTTACACTATTGCTCCTTGTATCTCTTGTATCTAAAGTGGTTTCATCGTTGGGAATAATATGATATCCCGTATTGAAGGTGAATTTGTCAACAAAATAATAACTCGGTCAATCCCAATTCCCAATCCTCCTGTAGGCGGCAATCCGACTTCCAGAGCATTAACAAAATCCTCGTCCATAGGATGGGCTTCCTCATCACCGGTTTCCAACTGGGCTTGCTGTTCTTTAAATCGGTTATACTGGTCGATGGGATCATTCAATTCAGAAAAGGCATTTGCAACCTCCCATGTGTTAATATAGGCCTCAAAACGACGAGTAATCCTTGGATCTTTTGGGTCTCTCTTGGCAAGTGGGGATACCTCTACAGGATGACCGGTTATAAAAATGGGGCCATCCAAATGTTCTTCGCAATATTCTTCGAAAAGTTCAGCAATCACATTACCTCTGGACATCTTGTCCCAATCTTCCAACTTATGTTTTTTTGCGACAGCCCTTACTTCTTCATCTGTTTGAATCAAGTCAAAATCTACACCCACCCATTCCTTCACCGCATCCTGCATGGTCATACGTTTCCAGGGGGGAGTCAGGTCAAAGGTTTTTCCCTGATATTCAATCACCATAGTACCAAGCACTTCCTTGGCCATGGTGGCAATTAAGTTCTCAGTAATGTCCATCATGTCTTCCATATTTCCATAAGCCTGATACAGTTCCATAGACGTAAATTCCGGGTTATGGTTTCTGTCCATCCCTTCATTCCGGAACATATGCCCCATTTCATATACTCGGTCCAATCCTCCAACGATCAGCCTCTTCAGATATAGTTCATTTGAAATCCTAAGCTTAAGATCTATGTCCAATGTATTATGATGAGTCGTAAATGGCCTTGCATTGGCACCTCCTGCAATGGTGGTTAAAATCGGAGTATCAACCTCGAGGAAACCTCTTCCTTCCAGAAAATCCCGGATAACTTTTATCAACTTTGTGCGAAGAATAAAAGTTTTTCTAACGTCCGGATTTACGATTAAATCCACATATCTTTGCCTGTAACGCATGTCCGTATCTTTGAGGCCGTGCCATTTATCAGGCAGCGGCTGTAGAGATTTGCACAATAAAACCAATTGGCTGGCTTTAATGGAGATTTCTCCATGTTTGGTGCGAAAAACCTTACCGACAAATCCTACGATATCACCTAAATCATAGGTAAGAAACACCTCATATTCTTCAGGTGTGATAGCATCAGCCCGAATATAAACTTGGATTTTACCCTGTTTATCCTGAATATCGATAAAGGAGGCTTTGCCCATCTGCCGTTTTGCCATAATTCTGCCGGCCATGGAAACCTCTAAACCTTCCACTTCATCGAACTGATTCTTAATATTTTCACTATGATGGGTTACATTCCAGGTTTCCACAAGGAATGGATTTCGATCCATTTCAATCAGTTTTTCTAACTTTTCCCGTCGAATTCTTCTTTGTTCGCTTAATTCCATCTCCTGTTCAATTTCTTGGTCTACTCTGCCTATGTCCCGTTCTTCACTCATTTTTATCCTTCCTTCCCGGATTGTTTCTTATTTGTAAATGTCCAAAATTTCATAGCGAATAACCCCATCGGGTACATTTACTTCGGCGATGTCACCTATCTTTTTACCTAGTAATTGTTTTCCAACCTCTGATTCATTTGAAATCTTTCCTTCAAAAGGATCTGCTTCTGTGGACCCTACAATAGTAAACTCAATCGTCTCATTGCTATCCAGCTCTTTAATCTTCACCTTGAGTCCCACATTGACAGAGTCGTCTGAGATCTCATTATGATCCAAAATCTTTGCGTTACGCAACATATGTTCCAGTTTCATAATACGCTCTTCTAATTCAGCCTGTTCCCCTTTTGCGGAATCGTATTCTGCGTTTTCAGAGATGTCCCCATAGGAAATTGCTTCTTTAATACGTTCAGCAACTTCCTTACGTTTTACCGTTACCGAATCATCGTACTCAGCGACAATTTTGTCATAACCCTCTTGTGTAAGTAGAATTATTCCGGACATTGCTATTTATCCTCCACTTCTGCTGAAGGAGCAAACAACGTTGCCCCTTCTTTTTATGTTTTTATATTTATTTATGCTAGTTAATTATATGTCACTTGTAGATCTATATGCGGGATATTGTACTACAAACCACCTTTAAAGTCAAGAAAAATAAGGGAATCACAACAGTCACGAAATCAATAGCTTTAAGGTTTCCTTTAAAGCGGTTAATGTTGTTAGCGTGTTAACTCTGCGGCGTATTTCCGTAGCGCCGGGGATGCCTTTCAAGTACCAGCCTACATGTTTTCGCATCTCGAGAATAGCCGGTTTTTCACCCTTTTCTTCCACTTGGAGTTCCAGATGCTTGCGGAGCATGGACAATTTTTCCTCCAAGGTTGGGGGTGATGGCTTGGATTTACCTTGAAATAGGGCAATGGAATCGTAAAAAATCCAAGGATTTCCCAGAGCACCTCTTGCAATCATTACCAGATCGCAACCGGTTTCTTGAAGCATCCGATTGGCATCTTCCCCCGTGTAGACATCACCACTCCCTATTACGGGTATTGATACTTTGGCCTTCACACCGGCAATCATTTCCCAATCCGCCTTGCCACTGTAATGTTGCTCTTTCGTTCTTCCATGAACAGCGATAGCGGAAGCTCCTGCCTCTTCCATAAGCGAAGCAAAATCCAATACATTGATGTTTTTTTGATCCCATCCGGTACGACACTTGACCGTAATAGGTTTTACCTCTCTTCCATCCTTTTCAGCTTGTTGTTTTTCCATCTTAACCATAGATGCTATAATTTCTGCAGCAATTTTGGGAGTTTTCATCAATGCAGAACCTTCCCCGTTTCGAACCACCTTTGGTACGGGGCACCCCATATTGACATCTAGGATCGAATTTTCTCTATCGGATAGTTTAGTTACAGCCCAAGCCATGATCTTAGGGTCCGATCCGAACAGTTGGTATGCAATTGGCTTTTCATCATTGTAAAAAGCCAACAGTCTTTCTGTATTTTTATCATTATAATATAGACCTTTTGCACTGACCATTTCCGAATACACCAAGGATGCTCCCTGCTCTTTGCAGATCCGACGAAAAGGACTGTCTGTAACTCCTGCAAGGGGTGCCAAGATAAAGGGACTATTTAATTCAATATTACCTATTTTAATTTTCGTATCTTTAGCCATAAGAACCCATAAAATTTATAAAGTAGTATTTCTAGTATAAGACAAAGTCTCCATTTTTACAACAAAAAGACAAGGGTACGACGGTTAGAATTCGTCATACCCTTGTCTTTTATCATTGGTTAACCAAAATAAAGACAATCAAAACGTCCCCTTGTCTTATTTAATAACCGCCAAACATCGACAACAAAACTCCCGCTGAAACGGCTGAACCTATGACTCCCGCCACGTTGGGCCCCATTGCATGCATGAGAAGGAAGTTACTTGGTAGTTCAGCTTGTCCAACCTTTTGAGATACACGAGCTGCCATCGGTACCGCAGATACACCGGCTGAACCGATTAGAGGATTAATTTTCCCACCGGAAAGTACATTCATCAGCTTACCCAGTAGCACACCGGCTGCCGTTCCTATCATAAAGGCAAAAACTCCCAGTATTACAATTTGAATGGTATCCAGCACCAGGAAGGTTGGGCCTACTGCAGATGCTCCGACAGACACACCCAGTAAAATTGTAACGATATTGACCAAAGCATTCGCTGCTGTGTCTGAAAGTCGCAAGGTCTTACCACTTTCTTTAAACAGGTTGCCTAACATAAGCATACCGATCAAAGGCGCCGCTGCAGGTAAAATCAAAGTAACAAGTATTGTAACCATGATAGGGAAGATAATTTTTTCTCTCTGGCTGACCGGTCTCAACTGTTCCATTTTTATAATACGTTCTTTTTTTGTAGTCAGAAGCTTCATAATCGGCGGTTGTATAACCGGTACAAGTGCCATATAAGAATAAGCTGCTACGGCTACCGCACCTAAAAGATGAGGCGCCAGCTGTGTAGTTAAGAAAATAGCTGTAGGACCGTCAGCTCCGCCAATAATACCAATGGACGCTGATTCTTGTGCATTAAAACCTGCAAACAAAATTGCACCAAGAAAACTCGTAAAAATACCAAATTGTGCAGCTGCTCCTAAAAGTAAAGATTTAGGGTTTGCTATCAAAGGTCCGAAATCCGTCATAGCTCCCACCCCCATAAAAATTAACGGGGGTAAAATGCCTAATTTATTCAACTGATAAAAATGATTGAATAACCCTCCTTCGTCGAACATACCTGATAATGGTAGGTTGGAGAGCAGCATTCCAAAGGCAATCGGGACCAAAAGCAAGGGTTCGAACCCTCGATTGATGGCAAGATATAGAAACAGTAATGCTACGACAATCATGATTGCACTTTTATAGTCCATATTCAATATACCGGTAGAACCAAGAAATTCTATTAGTGTTTCACGAATCATTTAAATAATTTCCTCCTTTTTTTATTTTTAAATGGGTATTTACCCAAGGAGGTTACTTTAGGGAGAGTAAAATGTCACCGGCATTTACCGAAGCGCCCTTTGCAACCTGAACCGTATCTACTGTGCCGGCCTGAGGAGCCATGATTTCGTTTTCCATTTTCATAGCCTCCAGGATAAACAATACCTGTCCTTCTTTTACTGCATCGCCATCTTTAACCCGGACATCAAGGATTGTCCCCGGCATAGGGGCTTCAATGGTAACCGAACCGGATGCAGGAGCAGCATTTGCTGTCGGAGCCGGTGCTGCTTTTGGTGCAGGAGGCGCTGCCGCCGGTGCAGGAGTCGGGGCTACAGCCGGTGCAGGAGCTGCTACAGATACGGGTGCGCCACTGCCGATTTCTTCAACCTCTACTTCATAGGCTACGCCATTTACTGTGATGTTATATTTTTTCATTTCCTTTGTCTCCTTTATTTTGTTCTTTCTGTATATCTCATTCTATTAGAATTTTCTACTCTCGATACTGTCCACAGTACCGGCCATCCCCCAGGTTGGCCGATTGCCGGAAATACGACTGATCTTTCGAACCAACAGATTGTTAAT
The DNA here is from genome assembly GCA_028680875.1 of Eubacteriales bacterium. Lineage (GTDB taxonomy): Bacteria > Bacillota > Clostridia > Peptostreptococcales > Anaerovoracaceae > JAQUJQ01. Next base: position 10,877 of record JAQUJQ010000005.1, on the reverse strand, counting down.
ATACGCTGTTCCTTCAGTAGCCGCTATAGCCGCCATAATTACAGCAATCAACTCAGGGCCTGTCCCTGTTTCAATAACGCTGGTAGGAGGATCCACCGAAGGAGAAGCTGTCACTGTTTGAACCTCTTTAATTTGTTGAGGTTTCTTCCCGTTTATAATGCGTGTCATTAATGCAATAACAGCCCAAATTAGGATAAGTACCGTAAAAGTAACGCCCATACCAACTAATGTCGTAACCAAACCGCCTTCCAATTTTTCAGCGGAAGTCAGTGCCGGATACAAAGCAGGATCTGCAAATCGTTCCATTAAACTTAATTCTTCCATTTTGGCCCACCTCCTATAATGGAATATTTCCATGCTTCTTCGCAGGCAAAGATAATCTCTTGGAAGCCAGCATATCGAAAGCACTGATAACTCTTTGTCTTGCAGTGGCGGGTTCAATTACATCATCCACATAACCCAACTCTGCAGCCTGATATGGATTTGAAAATTTTTCTTCGTATTCAGCGATTTTTTCTTGCCGCTTAGCGATTGGATCCTCTGCTTCCTTAATAGCATTTTTAAATACTATGTTCGCAGCACCTTCAGCTCCCATAACAGCAATCTGTGCACTGGGCCATGCCAAAACCATATCGGCCCCCAGTTCCTTGTTGCACATACCGATATAAGCACCGCCATAAGCCTTTCGCACGATCATTGTCACCTTTGGAACTGTGGCCTCGCAGAAGGCATATAACAGCTTTGCGCCATGCCGTATGATACCGCCATATTCCTGATCCGTTCCAGGAAGGAAACCGGGCACATCAACGATAGTTAAAAGAGGAATGTTAAAAGCATCACACCTTCTGATAAACCGTGCTGCCTTATCAGATGCATTAATATCCAGACATCCTGCTAAAAATTTGGGTTGGTTTGCAGTTATACCTACAGTTTGTCCATCCAAACGTATAAAGCAGGTTATCATATTCTTGGCATAATGAGGCATTATGTCATAAATTACTCCATTATCAGCTATCTTTCGAATAATTTCGTACATATCATAAGCCTTATTTGGATTGTCGGGAATAATCTCATTAAATTCAGGAATCACTCGATTGATATCATCATCGCATTGATAAACCGGTGCGGTTTCCATATTATTGGATGGCAGGTAAGACAAGAGTTCTCTCACCTGTTTTAATGTATCCTGATCATTCTTGCCAATAAAATGAGCCACCCCGCTTATTGTATTATGGGTCATTGCTCCGCCGAGCTTTTCTGAAGAGATATCTTCTCCCGTAACGGTTTTAATAACTTGGGGTCCCGTTATGAACATCTGACTTGTCTTATCGACCATAAATACAAAGTCTGTAATGGCAGGGGAATAAACAGCACCACCTGCACAAGGTCCCATAATAACTGAAATCTGAGGGATAACACCGGATGAAATGGTATTATTGTGGAATATTTTTCCGAATCCCGAAAGAGATGCTACACCCTCCTGGATTCTCGCACCGCCGGAATCATTCAGACCAACGAAAGGAGCACCCATCTTCAACGCCATACCTTGTACCTTTACAATTTTCTCTGCATGATATTCACCTAGGGAGCCGCCTAATACTGTAAAATCTTGTGCAAAAGCGAAAACCAACCTGTCATCTACAGTTCCATAACCGGTAACCACACCATCTCCGGGGGCTTTGGTGTCTACCATATCGAAGTTGTTACATCTATGGGATACAAAGGTATCCATTTCGACAAAACTACCTTCGTCGAATAGCAGATCCAATCTCTCTCGTGCAGTCAACTTACCTTTTGCATGTTGACTATCGACTCGTTTTTGCCCGCCTCCGAGCTTAAGCTCTTCTTTCTTTTTACGAAGATCTTTTAACTTGTTCATGCAATACTTCCTCCTATACTTGTACTTGATTTATATAGATATAGACATAGATATAAATATATATTTTCAGAAATTATTCTGCAATGCTTATACATAGTATAAACAATTGCCACCTTGTGGCACACCATTTTTACTATATATCACTTTTACTGGAAATTCAATAGTATTATCGGGTGTATACAACTATGTATACACTATATTTTTAATACAATAAGGGGACGGCGGTTAGGGTCACTTGCGAACTTCCCCAACCGTCATCCCCTTGTCTTATTTCCTTATTTTAAAGAGACTTCACAATCGTTTCAATTCTCTCTAAGGCGAGAGCGATAACCAAACTTGGAACAATGGTGGTTTCCATTATGTCCACACCAAGAATCTCCTTGATTCGCTTGAGTCGATACTGGATAGTGTTGGTATGCAACGACATTCTTTCAGCAGTACTGACTGCTTTCATTCCTTCATCCAAGACGAAAATCTCCAAGGTCTTCTGCAGTTGCCGTCCTTTATTTTCTCCTATTTTTTTGAAAGGCTCTAGCAGGTCCAAATAATACTTTTTGATCATTCCTCCTTTTAAAGAAATATCGATGCAATTCCCTACTAATGCAAGTTCATGTTTAGTAAATATCCTCTTGTGGGGGAATATGTATTGGATAAATGGCCAGGTCTCATTAATCAATTGAAAGGAATCAGCGGCTCCGTCAATTTGATCAACTCCGTCAGCATAAAAAACAATTTTTGCATCCATGGCCACCAAAGCATTACAGAGCAGTCGCCAATCAGGTTCTTGCATCAGAGATTCCATTGAATTATCCAAAACAACACCGGAAATTTCATCCCCTTCTGCAATTTTTAAAACCTTTAAATCTGTTTTCTTTTCAAAGTTGGTAATTACTTTTAAACCGGCATCCTTTTCTATCCCACCTACGGTGAACACAGCTTTGATTTTCTCGTTACCGAATTCTCCTTCTTCCTTTAGAGTATATGCCAGGTTCCTGTTTCCCCGTCGTAACGCTTTGATAAATTCAGCTGTTACATCCCGCACGGGACTATATTTCCACATACCCATAGCCAGCTCCAAAATTTCGGCCAGCTTAGTAATTTCTCCTTTTGAATAAGAACCTTCATTGTCTACTAACATAAGATAATGTTTAATTCCATTAATCATAACCGGGCCCCAATAAGTCAGCACACCTTCTACGTCAATCATGGTGGAGGGCCTATTGATGCCTCTCTCAATCCCCTTACGGATCGCCTTATCAATGGTGGTTTTATACTGTGTCTCTACCGTAAAGACTTGATTAAAATCTTCACTCAGAAGTACAATTTGAAAATTATTGTTAATGGCGGCTTCTCTGGCAGCGGCTTGGAAATTACTATGCTTCTCAAAATTAAGCACATGATAAATCGTGTTATTAATCAAATCGTTAGAGAAAGTACCGCTCATTTTTATTCCTCGTCTTCATCTTCATCGCCATATTCGTCATCATCATCGTCATCGTCATATTCGTCATCATCGTCTTCATCGTCTTCATCGTCTTCATCGTCTTCATCGTCTTCATCGACGTCATCTTCATCATCATATTCATCGTCTTCAGCCAGCTCTGCCAAATGTTGAGCCGCTTCCTTGGCATTTACCACTTCCAGATGACGTTCCAACTCCTTGGTGTCTCGAATCAGCTCCTCTGCTGTCTTTTCACCGGTAAACAGTTTTTCAAACTGATCTGCATCCAGAGTTTCCAAATCCAACAATACGTTAGCTATTAAATGGAGTTTTTCGATGTTTTCTGACAACAGATTTTCTGCCTTGGCAAAGGCGTCTTCGATAATAGTTCTGATTTCTTCATCTATTTCCTTTGCCATTTCTTCTGAATAGTTCTTTCTAGTGGAAAAATCCTTACCTAAAAAGACTTCATCAGATGAACTGTAGTTAACCGGGCCTAATTTTTCGCTCATACCATATTTTGTAACCATAGCCCGGGCAATTTCTGTGGCACGCTCAATATCATTGCTGGCTCCGGTGCTTATTTCATGAAGGGTTAACTTTTCGGCCACCCTGCCTCCAAGTAGATGAACAATGATCTCCTCCATATTTGTCTTGGTTTTGTAGTACTTATCTTCCTTGGGCAATATCATGGTAAACCCCCCGGCCAAACCTCTGGGAATGATTGAGACTTGGTGGACAGGGTCTGTATTTGGCAACAGTCTTGCCACTAGAGCATGACCGGCTTCATGGTACGCTGTAAGTCTTTTTTCTTCTATACTGATTACTCTGCTCTTTTTTTCGGGTCCGGCGATAACCTTTGTAATGGCTTCTTCAATTTCATCCATACGGATTTGCTTTCCATTTCGTCTTGCCGCAAGGAGGGCTGCTTCATTTAGCATATTTTCAATGTCTGCCGGTGTAAATCCGGGGGTTCTCCTGGCCAACACTTTCGGTTCCACACCCTCACCTAAGGGCTTATTCCTGGAATGCACGCGGAATATGGCTTCCCTGCCTTTAATATCAGGAATACCGATAACTACCTGGCGATCAAATCTTCCAGGCCTTAAAAGGGCCGGATCCAATATATCCGGACGGTTGGTCGCAGCTAAAATAATGATGCCGCTGTTGTCTCCAAATCCGTCCATTTCAACTAACAACTGGTTTAATGTCTGTTCTCTTTCGTCATGTCCTCCCCCTAAGCCTGCCCCTCTTTTCCGCCCTACCGCATCGATCTCATCAATAAAAACAATACAGGGAGAATTCTTCTTTGCCTGTTCAAACAAATCCCTGACTCGAGAAGCACCTACGCCGACAAACATTTCTACAAAATCAGAACCACTGATGGTAAAGAAGGGTACTCCTGCTTCACCTGCAGTTGCCTTGGAAATATAGGTTTTACCTGTACCGGGAGGCCCAATGAGTAAAATTCCTTTCGGAATTCTGGCACCCAAGTTATTGTATTTCTTTGGGAACTTGAGAAAATCCACCACCTCTGCGAGTTCTTCTTTTTCTTCTTCCAATCCCGCTACATCAGCATAGGTTATTTTTCTCAAATCATCTTCCTTCTGGAGCTTGGCTCTGCTCTTTCCAAAGGACATGACTCCTTTTCCTCCGCCCTGTCCTTGCTGCATGAACACGAACCAAAACAGAACAAAAATCAAAATCATAACCACAGTAGGCAATAAAGATAAAATCCAGGAAGAGCTGGATGGCTTTTCACTGGTTAAAACTAAGGTCCCGTCTTCTATCTGTGGAAATATATACTTTTCACTTAATAGCATCAATTCTATAGTGGTAGGTGCATAAGCGGATATCTTCTCTCCTGATTTTAAAGTACCAAGTAAGCTTGTTTCAATAATGGTCAATTCTTTTACTTGTTTGTTCTGGACTTGGGTCACAAACTCTGAAAATTGAACCTGTGTTACTTGCTGACCCTGATTTTCCTGTATAAACCAAGCAATTCCTAACACTAAAGCAAAGATGATGATGTAGATTCCTAGATTCTTTGCAACTCTATTCAACGATTATGTTCCTCCTTTAGCTTTCCAAATAATATTAGAACATTTTATCATGTTGCATGCATATATTCAATACATACAATTTCTTTGCTTTCCTTTTTCACCTTATAGTTTTCATTGATACGGTAACCGACAATCCATAACACTTCAGAACCGAGGCATATAAGAGGAAGACGGTCCCGATCTTCTTTTCGGATCTTTTCATCTGTAAAAAAATCCTGTAACTTTTTCGTCCCCTCCATACCCAAGGGTATAATATAATCCCCCGGCTTCCTGGTTCGAATAATTAAAGGAGCTTTAGCTAATTTATGAGACCGGTCAAAAAAAGCTGTTAATGGATTTTTTCCAAAGTGTGAATCCATTTGTTCTGCCTTTAAGATTTTAACCTTAAGATATGAATTTAATTCAGGAATTTCTGTAACACCGTCCATGTTGATTCCATAGGAGAAATCAATCTCCCTCTTTTCTCCTCTTTCTACATTTTCCCCAAGTTGACCTTTTAAAAAAATTACCGTATCATAGGATATTTTCAAACCAAATCCTCTGGGAAAGTCAATCCGGTCGCCTACCTTACCCTCCCGCACCATCCTGTCTCCCAAATCAAGGTGAACTGCTGAAATGTCTTGAATCAATCCTATCTCCTTAAACACCTTTGAAATAAGCCGTTTACTGATAGCCGGATGAAGTTTACAAAAGGCCTGCCGATCCAATGACGGATACAATGAACCTGTCCCTTTATACCGGATTTTCATTGAATTCTCAACTTGTCTGTTTATGAATTCTTTGTCCTGCGAGGCGATTCTGGCTAACCGGTTTAATGTAGTTATAATTCCTTCATTGTAATTGTCCTTAAGATATGGGATCAATTCTAAGCGAATCTTGTTTCGTGTATACATGGGTTCCAAGTTTGTCTGATCGATCCTGGTTGACAAATAATTCTTTTGGCAATAATTCTCAATTTCTTCCCTGCCTACATCAAGAAGCGGACGTATGATTATTCCATCTCGTATATATTCAATTCCCGCCAACCCATCTATACCGGTGCCTCGAATAATCCGCATCAGGACAGTTTCTGCCTGATCGTTTTGGTTTTGTGCAACAGCAATTTTAACTACACGATTTTTTCCATCTTTATAATTCCGAGATAGTATTTCCTGTCTAACCTGTTCAAAAGATTGATATCGAACCAAACGTCCCATTTCTTCTGTAGTCACAGCTTCCTCGGTTGCCATTGCCTCAACATCATAAGAGAAAACATAACATGGAATACCAAGCTGTTTACAGAAATCCTCAGTATAAGCCTGATCCGAATCGGCTTCTGCTCCCCGAAGGCAATGATTAATGTGGACTGCATAAAGACTTAGGTTCCATTCCTCAGTCAAACAATAAAGTACGTGAAGCAGGCATACCGAATCCGGTCCTCCCGAAACCCCCACTACAATATGCTCACCTTTTTCAATGAGCTGTTTCTCTTCAATTGTTCTTCTTACCTTTTCTATAACCATGGAGTTATTATACCATGGTTTGTTGTTTATACCAGTAAAAATGTGTATAATATATGATTGTGAAAGATATCAAACAAAATGAAAGGGACAATTTTTGAGTCCCATCTTAGGAGGATATTAATGAATAGTATAGAACAAACGGATTTGTTGTTTCCCCATATTACTACCCTTCCAGAGGATTACGAAGCTCTTTTTCCATCCCGGAGCCTTCCGACAGGTACGAAGGTCACCAGATTGGGCCCCAGTCCCACAGGTTTCATCCATCTGGGTAATCTTTACGTTGCCTTTGTCAATGAACGATTGGCTCATCAAAGCGGTGGTCTTTTCTATTTACGTATCGAGGATACAGACCAAAAACGGGAGGTTGAGGGAGCAGTAGATGCCATTATCTCTTCCTTAAATTATTTCGGGGTGGTTTTCGATGAAGGAGCAACTGTAGACGGAGAAATCGGTAATTATGGCCCCTATTATCAAAGCCGTCGTGCCCATATATATCAATGTTATGTCAAGGAGCTTATCCGTCGGGGGTTGGCTTATCCTTGTTTCTGTACCGGAGAGGAACTGGAAGCCATTCGGGAGGAACAAGAAGCGAATAAAGAAAACCCGGGATATTACGGCTCATGGGCCAAATGCCGGGATCTATCTTCAGAAGAAGTTCAAAAAAGGATTAAAGCAGGAATGCCTTTTGTCATACGGCTTCGATCCCAAGGAGATTTGAAAAGGACTTTTCAGATACATGATGGAATACGAGGGCTATTAACAATGCCGGAAAATAACCAGGATGTAATACTACTAAAACAAAACGGCATCCCCACCTATCACTTTGCACATGTGGTAGACGACCATCTGATGGGAACCACCCATGTGGTAAGAGGAGAGGAGTGGCTTTCATCTTTACCCATTCATGTAGCCTTGTTTGAGACCATGGGCTGGCCTTTGCCCATCTATTGCCACACCACTGTATTGATGAAAATGGAAGGAGAAACGAAACGTAAGCTATCTAAAAGAAAAGATCCGGAGCTTTCCTTGGATTATTACCAAAGTCAAGGCTATCATCCAATTGCAGTTCGTGAATATCTTATGACAATTCTAAATTCTAATTATGAAGAATGGAGAGCAGCAAATCCGGAAAGTTCTATAGGAGATTTCCCCTTCAGCACGGACAAGATGAGCAGCTCCGGAACTCTCTTTGACTTAGATAAACTAAACGATATTAGTAAAGAAGTCTTGGCCCGGCTGGAAGATGAGGAACTTTACCAATTTCTTTTGGAATGGGCAAAATCGTATCGTAAGGATTTAGTTTCTCTTTTTTTGGAACAAAAAGAAACTATGCTTCATATTCTGTCTATGGACCGTCATGGTGAGAAACCACGGAAAGATCTGATTTATTGCTCTCAGATTTTTGAATTTATCTCATATTTCTTTGATGATTATTATAAAATACAGGATGATTATCCGACGGAGGTGGATTATAACGACTTAAAACCTATATTAAAAGGATATTTATCTACTTATAATCCTATTGATGACCGGACCCAATGGTTTACAAAAATACGGGAATTATCGACTCAGTTAGGTTATGCGGAAAAGCCGAAGGATTACAAAAAAAGCCCCGATCTTTACAAAGGTCATGTAGGTCATGTGAGTACAGTAATCCGTATCGCCCTGATGGGGAGGGCTTCTTCTCCTGATCTTTGGGAAATTCAGCAAATTATGGGTGAACTTAAAACACGGGATCGAATTACTAAAGCCATTGGTTTATTATAATATAATAATTTATACTGGGGATTCACATATTTTCTCACCTATGAATATCCTATACTACAATATAAAACTATAATAAAAGCAGGTGATAAATGATGTCAAACAGATGTGGACCCCTCGGCGGTGAAGGAATTGATACCAGCTTATTATTCTTCTTTCTCATACTGGTTATTATTTTCTGCAACTGCTATAGCGACTGTTAAAAGAACACATAAAGGCCCGCAAACTGAGGTTTGCGGGCCTAAAACATTTCTTAAGTATACTCTTTTCAATGCCAGCTGTTTAAATACCGTTTTTGTTCTTTCGTAAGTTGATCGATGGTTATCCCCCAGGCGTTTAACATACGCCTGGCCACTGCATCGTCAATTTCTTCGGATACATCGATTACTTTATTCTTCAGCTGTCCTTTATGATTTTTTATATACAATGCAGAGAGACACTGGACAGCAAAACTCATATCCATAATTTCTGCGGGATGTCCGTCTGCAGCAGCAATGTTTACTAAACGTCCCTCTGCTAAAACACAAATCCACTTGCCATTTAGTAGTTTATACCCCATCACGTTCCGCCTTAATTCTTTCTTTTCCAATACATTGGCCTCCAGTTCGGGCATAAATACCTCCACATCAAAATGTCCTGCGTTAGCCAGAATAGCCAATTCTTTCATTTTTAGCATGTGCGACAAAGTGATAACCTGAGTGTTTCCGGTAGCACAAACAAAAATATCCCCCAAAGGTGCCGCCCGGTCCATGGTCATAACTTCGAAACCATCCATAACGGCTTCAATTGCTGCTACAGGATCCACTTCCGTAACGATAACCCTGGCGCCCAAAGCCTTTGCCCGCATAGCAATACCCTTAGAGCACCAACCATAGCCTGCCACCACCACTTGCTTGCCGGCAATGATTAAGTTTGTGTTGCGCATGATACTGTCCCAAGTAGACTGACCGGTTCCATATCGGTTATCAAAAAAATGTTTGCATTTGGCATCGTTGACAGCTACCATTGGAAATTTGAGAATCCCATCCTTCTCCATAGCTTTTAGACGCATTATACCTGTGGTAGTTTCTTCACAACCACCCCAGGTTTCACCGGCCAGATCCGGACGGCTGTCATGAATCAAGCTGACCAGATCCGCACCGTCATCAATAATAATATTCGGCTTATGTTCCAAAGTCATTTCCAAATGTCGTCTGTATTCCTCAGGCGTGGCCCCATGGTAAGCATATACGCTTATACCTTCGGCTGCCAATGCGGCAACCACATCATCTTGGGTCGAAAGAACATTGCTTCCTGTTACGGCCATGACGGCTCCCCCTGCAGCCAGCACCTCACAAAGATAGGCAGTCTTGGCTTCCAGATGAATGGAGAGGGAAATCTTGATTCCCTGAAAAGGTTTATCTATATTGAATTCATCATACAACCCCTTTAGTAAAGGCATATGGTTTTTGACCCATTCTATCTTTTGTCTTCCTAAAGGGGCCAATTTCATTTCTCTTATTTCATATTGTTTCATATTACCTTTTTATATCTCCCATTATTGTCTGGTGAAGGGTTCACGGGCATCAATATGTCCCATTAAACTTTCAACAACCTGACCGTCAACTAAAAACTGAACCTTTTTAATTTCCTTTTCGTTTAAATCTGATTTTTGCATGATCCCATTTTCCAAAAGGGTATATACCACCTGTTTAATAAATAGCCCCTCGCCCAGAGATCCTCCGGATAGCCCATTCGAATCCAAATCTACTACAATTATCTCAGGGTCCTCTTTACTTACAGCTATATCCAGAAAATTGATATCCCCGGTGACCATGGTAGACATCCCTTCACCGGGTGCCTCTCGCAAAGCATCCACCAAAGCCAGATACGGGTTTTCGTTTTCTGAAATCTGCAAGGCGCTCTCCACCATCAGTAATTCAGGAAACGTTTCATCTCCCGTAGTCACATACTCTTCATTGACATAATAAAGCTTTACAGGAATTGTAGTAATGACATCCCCGTTCGGTTCTTCGTTATCCCCACAACCTGACAGCATCATGACCAAAACAACCATAAACAGACATAGAACCAAAATAACGTACCCTTTTCTATTCATCTCAATCCTCCCCTAATTTGTAATTTGTAAATTATAAATTATTATCCCATTTTATCGCTTATCAATGCTGCAAGATCCTGCCCCATTTTTCCCATACTATCAGAATCTTTTCCTTCCAGCATGATACGAA
>JAQUJQ010000117.1 GCA_028680875.1 Eubacteriales bacterium | reverse complement strand
AGTTGATCCCTTATATAAAAGAGATGGGGTATACTCATTTAGAGCTGATGCCAATTGCCGAATACCCTTTTGATGGTTCCTGGGGTTACCAGGTTTTAGGTTACTATGCCCCGACATCAAGATTTGGAACACCTCATGATTTTATGGGTTTTATAGATGCTTGCCACCAAGCCGGGCTGGGTGTAATTTTAGATTGGGTACCGGGCCACTTTCCACAAGATGATGCGGGGTTGGCTTTTTTTGATGGAACTTCTTGTTATGAGTATGAAGATCAGTTAAAAAGAGAACATAAAGGATGGGGTACTTTAGTATTCGACTGGGGGCGAAATGAAGTTCGAAGCTTTTTAATTTCTAATGCTGTTTACTGGTTTGATATTTTTCATATCGATGGTTTAAGGGTGGATGCGGTGGCATCTATGCTTTATTTAGATTATGACAGAAAGGAAGGAGAATGGCGGCCTAATTGCAGAGGAGGACGAGAAAATCTGGAGGCGGTATCATTTTTAAAAGACCTGAACAAAGCCGTTTTTCATGAATTTCCGAACGTTTTAATGATTGCAGAGGAATCCACTTCCTGGCCCATGGTAACCAGCCCCACTGAAGTAGGGGGCCTGGGCTTTAATTTCAAATGGAATATGGGATGGATGAACGATAGTCTGGATTATATGAAAACAGATCCATTCTTTCGAAAAGAAAAGCATAATGCATTAACTTTTCCACTAATCTATGCTTTTTCTGAAAATTATATACTTCCTCTATCACATGATGAAGTGGTTCATGAAAAAGGTTCACTTATTAATAAAATGCCCGGGACATATGAGGGAAAATTCGCCGGGCTTCGGGCATATTACGCATATATGATGGCGCATCCGGGGAAGAAGCTGCTTTTTATGGGAGGAGAACTTGCTCAATTTACCGAATGGAATTATACAAGGGAATTGGACTGGAATCTGTTGGATTTTAATATGCATTTGAAAATGAAAGATTTTGTATGCTTACTAAATCATTTTTATTTAGATTGTCCGCCTTTGTGGGAGCAGGATAGGGATTGGAGGGGGTTTCAGTGGATAGAGCTGAACGACAGGGAAAGGAATATCTTATCCTTTAAACGAATAGGAATAGATGGACAGGAGTTGATTGTGGTTTGCAATTTTGCGCCGGTTTACAGGAAAAAACATCTGCTTGAGGTTGCTTATAAAGGTGATTACCAAGTACTGCTGAACACGGATGATACCCGATTTGGCGGCGATGGTTTCCTTCAGGAGGAGATGATTGCAGAAAATGAATTAAATTTGCCACCTTTATCAACATTATATTTAAAACGGAGGTGAGGGACTTTGACGTATCATCAAAAAAAAGAAGTCATAGCTATGCTGCTGGCAGGAGGACAAGGAAGCCGCCTTGGAGTGCTGACCGACCATGTAGCCAAACCCGCTATACCCTTCGGAGGGAAATATAGAATTATCGACTTTCCTTTGTCCAACTGTGTCAATTCCGGAATCGATACTATTGGTGTTTTAACGCAGTATCAGCCCTTGGAGTTAAATACCTACATTGGCAGTGGCCAGCCCTGGGACTTGGACCGACTTTACGGAGGATCTTTTATTTTACCTCCCTATGTAAAGGGAAAGGCGGGAGAATGGTATAAAGGGACTGCAAACGCAATCTATCAGAATATAAAGTTTATCGATTTATATGATCCGGACTATGTATTAATCTTGTCCGGAGATCATATCTACAAAATGAATTATAATTTAATGCTTAAATACCATAAGGAAAAGAAAGCAGACTGTACTATAGCTGTTATTCAGGTTCCTTGGGAAGAGGCCGGGCGTTTTGGAGTCATGAATGCAGATGCGGATTTACGGATTCGTGAGTTTGAAGAAAAACCAAAAGAACCTAAGAGTAATCTGGCGTCTATGGGTGTCTATATTTTTTCCTGGCAAAAGCTAAAGGAGTATTTGCTTAAGGATAAGGAAGATAAAGATTCGCAAAGTGATTTTGGAAAAAATATAATTCCTACTATGCTAAATCAAGGTGAGAAACTCTACGCATATGAATTCAAGGGGTATTGGAAGGATGTTGGAACCATAGAATCCTTATGGGAAGCCAATATGGATACATTAAATCAAGATGTGCCTTTAGAATTGGATGACCCTCCCTGGAGAATTTATTCCAGGAGCTCCAATCTACCTCCTCAATTTATTGGAGAACATGCCCAGTTAATCAATTCCAGTATTGCAGACGGATGTTTTATCAATGGGACAGTAGAGAACAGCATCCTGTTCCCGGGAGTTCAGATAGAAAAAGGTGCTGTGATTTCCAATTCCATCCTTATGCCAGGTGTGGTTGTTGATGAGAATGCAGTAGTTGAATACGCCATTATCGCCAACAAGGGGAAGGTAGGACAAGGCGTCCATATCGGTTACTGGAAGTTGCCGGAAATAGGGGGAAAACACCGGAACATTACTGTGATTGGTCAGGAGGTTTTAGTAGCAGCAGGTGCAGTGGTTCCCGCCGGAGCTATAGTGGGAGAAAATGTCATTGAGGAGGTGTAATCTTGAACATTTTAGGGATTATTTTCTCTTATTCAGATCGGGAAAATCTGAGGGAGTTGACAAAGAGAAGGACCTTGGCATCCTTGCCTATGGCAGGTAAATTCCGAATTATCGATTTTGTGGTATCTAACTTTGTGAATGATGGGATTTATGATGTTTCAGTAATAGCCCGAAACAATTACCATTCTCTGATGGACCATTTGGGGTCAGGAAAGGAGTGGGATCTGATACGTAAACGCGGAGGACTGAGAGTTTTAACTCCTTATGCCAGATCAGACAATGAAAAAGTCGGGTTATATAGAGGTACCATTGAAGCGCTTGCCAGCAATATGCACTCTATACGCCGTTCGATGGGGGAATATGTAATACTCTCAGGAAGCAGCATTCTATACAGCATGGATTTTAATGACCTGGTGGAGAAGCACATTCAAAGTAACGCAGACATTACAGCTGTCTATACACGTGACCTGAATGGTTTTCCTACAGTTCCCATGGGTGTATCCATTCTACGTTTTAATGATCATAACAGGCTTTATGATATGACCATCAATATGGAAGATATGAGTCAACATGGTATTACCTGGAGCACAGAGGTATTCGTTATCCGTAAATCTTTGTTGGAATCTCTGGTGGCCGATGCTATTGCTTATGGCCGGTACGATTTTCTTGAGGATATTCTTAAGAGATCTGTAAATAATTTAAATATTCAAGGTTATGAATATAAAGGGCACTTATTGGAGTTCAGCAGTGTAGCAGGTTATATGCAGGCCAATATGAATTTTCTAAATCGGGAATTTCGCGGAAAGGCCTTTAAACGTCCAATATATACAAAAAGTAAAGATAGCGTTCCTGCTAGGTATTATGAAGGCTGTCAGGTAAAAAACTCAATTATTTCTGATGGATGCCGGATTGAGGGAACTATTGAAAATTCAATAATTTCCAGGGATGTTCGAATTGGAAAAGGGGCAGTGGTAAAAAATTCCATTATTATGCAAAACACAGAAATTATGAAAGATGTATTATTGGATCATGTGATTCTGGATAAGGACGTTATTGTAAGAGAGAATAGAAGACTATCGGGCCATGTAACATATCCTGTGGTAGTGGAAAAAGCAAGTATTGTATAAGGAGATAAAGTATTTTGAACGTATTATTTGTAAGCACTGAAGCTGTACCCTTTGCAAAGACTGGGGGGCTGGGAGATGTTGTAGGGTCATTGCCCCGGGAATTAGATAAAATGGATATTCGCTCCGGTGTTGTATTGCCTTTATATAAAAGTATTAAAGAAATCCACTCTGCTTCTCTGGTATTTTGTACTACGATAAAGGTTGCTTTAGGCTGGAGAGAGTGTTATTGCGGACTTTTTAAAATGGAGCATGTGGGTATCACTTTTTATTTTGTTGATAATGAACAATATTTTTATCGTGATAAATATTATGGATATGAAGATGACGGGGAGCGGTATGCTTTTTTTAGCAAGGCAGTTTTGGAAGCATTGAAGGTATTGCCCTTTCAGCCTGATATAATTCATTGCAGTGAGTGGCAAACCGCTTTAATACCGGTTTTTTTAAAGACAATTTACCAAGGGAATCCGTACTATGATAAGCTTCGGACTGTTTTTACAATCCATAACATTGAATACCAGGGGCGTTTTCGTAAAGAAGACCTTGGGGATCTGTTAGGTTTGGATACAATACATGAAAATATTTTGGAATTGGACGGAGATCTGAATTTCATGAAGGGTGCCATCGTTACCTGTGACCGTTTGACAACTGTTAGTCCTACCTACGCCGAAGAGATTCAGCATGCTTTTTTTGCCCATGGCTTAGAATCGATTATTAAGGAAAATCGGTATAAACTATCCGGTATTCTCAACGGTATTGACCGGCAATTGTATAATTCGGCAAAAGATCAGGCGATAGCTGTTAAGTATTCGGTAAATACAATTGAAAAGAAAAAAATCAATAAAGCAGCGCTCCAAAAAGAATTAAATTTAAAATTAACAGATGATGTCCCTTTAGTGGCTATGGTCGGCCGGCTTGCGGAACATAAGGGTATAGACCTTGTACTCAATGCATTCGACGATATGATGGCAGAACCGATGCAATTTGTCCTTTTGGGAACGGGCGAAAAGCAGTACGAAGATTTTTTCCGGTCAAAGGCCCGGGAATATCAGGATCGGGTTGGAGTGGTCACTGATTTCTCTCCTGCACTTGCCAGCCGGATTTATGGAGGGGCAGATTTATTCCTGATGCCTTCGGTCAGCGAACCATGTGGACTGGCCCAGATGATTGCCCTGCGTTATGGTACCGTTCCCATCGTTCGTGAAACGGGAGGGTTAAAAGATACCATTATTGCCTTTAATCCGGAAACAGGAAAGGGAAACGGCATCACATTTGCCAGCATCAATGCCCATGATATGCTCTATGCGATTAGGCGTGGACAAGCTTTGTATGAAGAAAAGAAATCTTGGAATAAGCTTGTGAAAAATGCTTTTCTGTCGAATTTTTCATGGAAAAAATCAACGAAGAAATACATAAAAATATATAATGAATTATTGGATCAGAGAAAGGAAATATAATGGGTTTAAGTTATACTTCGGAAGAAATGACTGAATTAATTCAAAGAAAACTGCTTAGATTCTTTGGTCGGGAACCATCCACCGCCAGAATACAAGAAATCTATAAAGCCACCTGCTTGGCGGTGCGGGACATCATGTCTGAACTCAAATTAAAGAACCATGATGAGGTCAAAGCCCATCAACAGAAGGAGATCTTCTATCTTTCCATGGAGTTTTTGCCCGGAGCTTCTCTCCATAACAATGTATTTAATTTAGGTATGGAAGAAGTAATACGTGAATCCCTGGCTCAGATGGGAAGAAATTTAGATGATCTTTATGCTCTTGAGCCGGATGCCGGCCTTGGAAACGGTGGATTAGGCC
>JAQUJQ010000116.1:3596-5513 GCA_028680875.1 Eubacteriales bacterium | reverse complement strand
TCCGAGATAATCCATTACCGAGCGTTGTGCAACAAAAGCAAATCCCCATATCAATGCGGTTAAAAGCAGAAAGATATTTGACTGAATTTTTTTGTTCATAGAAACTTGTCTCCCAAAATTAAGTATAATACCAAAATTATTTATGCATCACATTATACCATTGCATTTAACAGGTAACAATAAAAAAGATAATAGTGGTATAATGAATATGAAAAGGGACGGTCTTGTTGGTACGGAGTGTTATTTCATACCAAAATGACTGTCCCTTTTCAATAACTTCCAAGGAGCTATCTTAATTAATTACAGTTTACAGAAATCTGATACAGCCTTTATAGTCCGCTCGATATCATCTATGGTATTGTATGGAGCAAGCCCTACTCTTACAAGACCGCCTTGACTGCCGAGTTTTAGGACATGGTTTGTTATTTCTATAGCATAAAAGTCTCCGTCCCAAACATAAATACCTCTCTCGGCTAAAAATTTAGCTACATCATTAGAATTTTTACCGGCTATCGTAAAAGATACGGTAGATGTTCGTTCATAACCCTCCGGAGGCCCGTAAATTGTGATCCCTTCAATGTTTGACAATTCTTTTCTTAGTTTTTTAGCCAAAGGTTCTTCATATGTATCAATTGCTAACATACCTGCTACAATTTGCTTTCTTTTCCCCGATAAGCCTGTTAACTGTTCTTTGAAATATTTTTCATGTTTCGATCCCAGGTCGGCTATAAAATCAATTGCCCCTGCACAACCACAAATAGATTCAAAGTTTGGTGTGCCTGTCTCGAATTTTTCAGGAACCATCGTATTATCATCTGCGAGTACTCGAATCGTTCTTACTTTATCAAGTACTTCTGCTTTTGCATAGACGACTCCAACATGTGGGCCAAAAAATTTATAAGCGGAACAAATAAGAAAATCTGTTCCTATATTTTTTACGTCGATTACCTTATGGGGAGCATAGTGTACCGCATCAATTACTGTCAATGCACCTACCGCATGAGCCATTTCAATCATAGTTTTTACATCGGTAACTGTTCCGGTTGCATTGGATGCCCAATTGATCGCTACCACCTTGGTTTTATTTGATAATTTGGATTTGTAATCTTCGATATCTAAGGTATAGGTTTCTAAATCAATCTTAACACTCTTGACAATTATTCCGTGTTCTTGCAAGGTTCTCCACGGAGAACGGTTGCATTCATGATCAATATCTGTAATGATGACCTCATCCCCGGGTTTCATATCTCTGACTAAAGCCAATGCCAATTTGAAGTTATTGCCAGAAGAGCTTTCTCCGAAGGCTACCTCTTCTGGTTTACAATTGAAAAATGCAGCAAAAGTTTCTCTTGCCTCACTATGCAGAGCCTCTGTTTCTTTAGATGTTTTGTAACAGCCATGGGCGTTGGCATTACGATAATAGAGATAATCGCTGATACGATCGACAACCCGTCTTGGAACTTGTGTGCCACCAGGTCCGTCTAAAAATGCTGCAGGCTTCCCATTTACTGTCTTGCATAGGCAGGGGAACTGTTCTCTGACATAATCAATGTCAAAATCAAATCCATTCATAATAACCCTCCTTGTAGTCAAGTATTAATTTTGCATATTATAATATTAGTCCACAAATTAATCTGTTGTCTGTAGTGTATAATTTGCTGTTAATTCTTTCAATTGTCTAACGTAATAAAAAACAGTAACTATTTTTGGAACTTCTACAAATCACTTGTTTGATTTATTTTTTATCTGATATAATAAAAATGACGGGAGGATTTATGCTATGATAACGGTTATAGAATTACTTGCACATCCGACATTCCGTGATTTTCAACTGGTATCAGGAAGCGGTGGCCTTTATAATGTGGTAACTGGTACAGGTATTTTTGAATGGGAATCTTCTACGGATGTAGATAAAAC
>JAQUJQ010000116.1:0-3496 GCA_028680875.1 Eubacteriales bacterium | reverse complement strand
CTTTTATGATGGGTTTAAGTAATATCCATTCCGGTTTAGATCAATTGGGGATTGCTATTAAAGAGAGTATTTATGCAAATACCAGTTGTATCATCGACTGTGAACCGATACAAAGTTTTGAATCAATCGGTCTGGATCGATTTCTCATGCCTGCCCGTAATGATTTATGGGTGAAGGGGTATTACAATAATATACTTAAAAAACTTCAAGAGTATGATGTAGAATATAATTCAAATTTGATGGAGACTTTGCTCGAATACATTAAAAGTGAAGGCGATATTCAATTAACTTCGAAAAAATGTTTCCTTCATAGTAATACGATACGATACCGATTGGGTAAAATCAAGGAAATATTAAACATAGAGCAAAATGCGGATTTTTATCCACGAATGTATGTGTTTATTCGGCTTTATCAAATTTATAATAATTTATAGAAATTTGATAAGGAAAGATGGTTAAGGGCGGTTGTTTTGGTGTGAAAGACTAATTTCACGCCAAAATATCCGCCCTTAACTGTGGCCAGACTTGATTTTTTTGTTTGGAAAGCCCATTATAAAGCAAAAAGCTAAAAATTTTTGTTAATTCGGAAGAAGAGCAAAATAATTCAGTACTTTTCAAAGATGGCTTTACTTTTTACCTTAATATGCTACTATTAAGAAAAAGCCTGGTTTTTTGGAGAAAAAAATGGATCGCACGGATATCAGAATTTTAACCTATTTAAAAGAGAATGCACGAATTTCTGCATCAGTAATTGGCGAGAAAATTAATATGTCCGTATCTGCAGTAATTGAGCGTATCAGAAAATTAGAGGATGCAGGTATTATCAAGCAATATACATTGGTTTTAGACTCAAAATTAATAGATAAAGATGTATCTGCTTTTATTTCTGTAAGTTTGGAGCATCCTAAATACAGTAAGGGTTTTACAGCCAGTGTTTTGGGGAATAAACAGATAGTAGAATGCCATTATATTACCGGAGATTTTGATTACCTGCTAAAGGCGGTTATTAACTCTACTGATTCATTGGAAAGGGTTCTCAATGATATAAAGAGTATTCCGGGAGTATCTGTGACTAAAACATTGGTAGTGCTATCTACTATTAAAAATGATTTTACCGTCTTACCAGACGATAAATAAATAAATTTAACAATAATTATAATTAATTTCTAGGAGGTGTCACAAATGATAATTGGTATTCCTAAGGAAATCATGCACGGAGAGGATCGAGTTTCGTCAACTCCAGAAACAGTTGCAAAGCTGGTTAAGGATGGAGCAAATGTATTGGTGGAGAAGTCTGCCGGTGAAGGTGCTTTTTACCATGATGATCAGTATGTAGCTGCCGGTGCAAAGATTATTGACGATGTAGCAGAGCTTTACAAAAAATCCGATGTTATTCTCAAGGTAAAAGAACCACAATTTAATGAAGCTAAAAAAGTAAACGAAGTTGAAATGATGCATAAGGGTCAGTATTTAATTACTTTCCTGCACCCTGCCGCACCGGTAAACCATGATATGATTAAGAAGATGGCCGAAGTAGGAGTTATTGGACTTACGCTGGATGGTGTACCGCGTATTTCTCGAGCTCAAAATATGGACGCATTGACCTCAATGAGTACTTGTGCCGGTTATAAAGGTATGCTTTTGGCAGCTAATGCTTTACCAAAATTTGTACCCCAAATTTTCTGTGCTGTAGGTATGATTAAGCCGATCAATGCCATGATAATTGGTACAGGCGTTGGTGGATTGCAGGCTCTTGCAACAGCTAAGCGTCTTGGAGCAGTGGTATATGCAACTGATATTCGCCCCGATGCAGCTGAACAAGCTAAAAGCCTTGGTGCTAAAATTGTAGAAACCGGCGTGCCCGCCGAATTTGCAGTTGGCAAGGGAGGATACGCCAATGCTTTATCAAAAGATTTGTTAACAAAGGAACGGGCTGTTCTTAAAGATACGATTTCCAAGATGGATATTGTTTTCTGCAGTGCATTGGTACCTAGCAAAACTGCACCGATACTCCTGACAGAAGATATGGTAGCTGCTATGGCACCAGGTTCAGTCATTGTTGATATTTCAATTGACCAAGGCGGTAACTGTGCCCTCACAACTCCGGGTGAAGTAGCCAGAAAACACGGTGTAACAATTATTGGAATCAAGAACATTCCCGGTATGCTGCCCACCAGCTCAACCTGGATGTTTGCTAACAATATTTATCATTTAGTTAACTATTTGACCAAGGATGGCAAGATTGTACTGGATCGTAAAGATGAAATCGTTGCTTCCATCCTTACAACCATCGACGGTAAAATTGTCCATGCCGGTGCAAGAGAGGCAATGGGCCTTTAATGTACCCAAGCTAAATTAATAGAAGGAGATAAGACAAGGGGGATTAACATGCATCCTTTATTGCTCATAGTTGTTTTTATTGTCTGCACGCTGGTTGGTTATAAGATTATCAGCAACGTACCTAGCTTGCTTCATACGCCGCTGATGTCAGCAATGAACGCATTAGCCGGCATCGCACTTTTAGGCGCATTGACAAGCACAGCCGCAGCAGTGTATACCGGCAATAAAATCATTGGTTTTATTGCAATTTTGCTTGCTATGGTTAACGTAGCAGGGGGCTTTGGCCTTACTCATCGTATGTTGAAAATGTTCAAATGCAAGGGGGCTGATTCCAAATGACCGACACACTTTATTTCGTTCTAAGCGGTGTGCTGACTGTGGGCGTGCTGGTTGGAATCTCCCTTTTGAGCCGCGTGAAAACCGCTGTACTGGGTAACACAATTAGTGTTCTATGTACTGCAGGAGCCGTTGTGCTTACTATGTATAAATATAATCTATTTTCTGCTGTGCAGCTTTGGATTTGCATTGCAGTTGGTCTTGCGTTTGGACTTATTTGGTCCTATCGCATTAAAATGATTCAGATGCCTCAGGTTGTAGCTTTACTCAATGGTTTTGGAGGAGCGGCCGCAGCTTTGGTTGCTATCATTACTCTATTGGATAAGTATACGCCGGAATTCTTTAGTCTGGTTACCGCTGCATTAGCATTGGCAGTAGGTATGACAACCCTTACAGGAAGTCTGATAGCTGCCGGAAAATTGCATAAGGTAATCAATCAGAAGCCGGTAATATGGCCGGGGCATCAAGCGATCACTACAATTACACTTATATTAGTTATTGTCAGCATTGTAATGATTTGTGTACCATCAGTTCCGATCTCTGTCAGTGTTTTAATATGTTTCCTGCTGAGTGGTTTTTTTGGAATCGCATTTGCTATCCGAGTTGGCGGCGCAGATATGCCAATTACCATTTCCCTTCTCGTATCCTTTTCAGGTATTGCAGATGCTATCGCCGGAATGGCTATAGGGAACATTCTACTGGTAGCTCTTGGTGGTACTGTAGGCGCATCAGGATTGCTGCTTACCCAGATTATGTGCCGTGCTATGAATCGTCACCTATCTGACATACTCATGGGGAAAACTTCAGTAATTAAACTGAA
>JAQUJQ010000115.1 GCA_028680875.1 Eubacteriales bacterium | reverse complement strand
AAATCAATCTTAATAAGATGTAGCTTTTCTCTTTTTTGGGAAAATGTGATATGATTAAAGCAAAGGAGGCGAAAAGTATGTCAATTGATTTAGCATATATCGTTCCACATCCACCGGTAGTTATTCCGGAGGTGGGAAAGGGACAAGAGAGAGAAATACAAAAAACTTATGATGCTTATCATCAGATAGGAAAGGAAATCGGGGAATACAAACCAGAGACTATTATTTTGGTCACACCTCATTCCATCACATACCAAGACTATCTTCACATATCTCCGGGGAAATCGGCGGGGGGAGATTTCCATAAGTTTGGAGAATATAGTTATTCTATTAAAGTTGATTATGATCAGGAATTTGTAAGTGAAATTGAGAAACTGGCCGGCCAAAAGGAGATTCTCGCAGGGACTTTAGGAGAAAGAGACAAGTCTCTGGACCATGGCACCCTAGTACCTCTGTACTTCATTGATCCCTGTTTGGAAAACTATAAAGTGGTACGTGCCTCTATCTCGGGGTTATCTTATACAGATCATTATCGTTTCGGAACATGCATACAGAGAACCGCTGAGAAATTGGGGCGTCGTACAGTACTCATTGCCAGCGGAGATTTATCTCACAGATTGAAGGAAGAAGGCCCCTATAGTTATGCAAAAGAAGGCCCCATTTTTGACGAGCAGGTGGTGGAAGCAATGAAAACTGCCGATTTTTTAAGTTTCCTCCGCTTTAATGAAGACTTCTGTTCGGCTGCAGGAGAATGTGGTCTACGGTCTTTTATTGTAATGGCCGGAGCATTGGATGGAAAGGCTGTAAAAGCAGGATTCCGATCTTATGAAGGGCCTTTTGGTGTAGGCTATGCTTTATGTAGCTATCAGGTCTTAGGCGAGGATAAAAATAGACGATTTGATATCATTCATAAAGAAGAACAAAAAAAACGAATAAAAATTATTAAAGAAGGTGAAGATCCTTACGTAAAGCTTGCCAGGCTGTCTTTGGAGACTTATATTCGGGAAAGAAGATACATTAAAACAAATCAGGAGTTTCCTGAAGAATTGGCAAAAATAAAAGCCGGTGTATTTGTCACGTTAAAAAAGGATGATCGGCTAAGAGGGTGTATCGGCACCATTTCACCTTCAGAAGATAACATTGGACAGGAGATTATTAGGAACGCAGTAAGTGCAGGGACCGGCGACCCCAGGTTTGATCCGGTAACCCAAGATGAATTAGCTGATATAATTTACAGCGTAGACGTATTGGGTGAACCCGAACCCATACAATCTGCTTCACAGTTAGATCCGGAGCGATATGGAGTTATTGTCACCATGGGTAGAAAAAGAGGTCTTTTACTTCCGAATCTGGAAGGGGTAACAACACCGGAGCAACAGATCGGGATTGCTCTGAAAAAAGCAGGTATCGGGCCCCGGGAAAGCTACGGATTGGAACGCTTTGAGGTGGTGCGTCACAAATGATTCAATGTAAGATTTGCCCTCATAATTGCAAAATCAAAAAAGGAGAACTTGGGTTTTGCGGAGCCAGAATAAATCGGGATGGCCGGATAGTAGCAGATAATTACGGAAAAATAACCTCAATCGGTTTGGATCCGGTAGAAAAGAAGCCTTTAAAGCGTTTTTTCCCCGGCAGTTTTACCCTATCAGTCGGTAGCTACGGATGCAATTTGCGTTGTTCCTTTTGCCAAAATTACGGAATATCAATGAGGGAAACACCGGGAACCTGCTTGGAAAGAACTCCCGGTGAGTTAGTTAATTTGGCTATGGAGTTAGTCCCACAAGGCAACATAGGACTGTCATATACGTATAACGAACCACTGGTTGGATATGAATTTGTAATGGATTGTGCAAAGCTGTCGGTTGATAAGGGCTTAAAAAATATTTTAGTGACTAACGGGTATATCAATGAGAAACCTTTGGCCGCATTGCTACCGTATATTCATGCTTTGAACATCGACCTAAAAAGCTTTTCCCCTGAGTTTTATAAAAGAATCAATGGTGAATTGGAAGTGATCAAAAGAACCATTGCTCTGGCTTCTGAAAAATGTCATGTTGAAGTTACAACATTGGTGATTCCTAATGAAAATGACAGTGAAGAAGAGATGAGGGAAATGTCCAAGTGGCTCGCTTCTGTGGATAACGCCATACCCCTTCATATATCTCGATTCTTTCCAAACTATCAAATGATGGACAAAGAACCTACACCAAAGGATACTATTCATCGCCTTGCTGATATTGCCCGGCAATCCTTACTCTATGTCTATAAAGGAAATATGTAGCATATAAATTTATAGAATCATTTTGAGGTGAAGAATGTGCCATCTGGTTGGAAAGGAAAGATTTATATTTCCTTTAAGATTCTAATTTTGGTTGGGATCTTATTAATTTGTTTCTGTATTGATAATCCATCGGTCAGCAAGACAACAGTTTATCAGAGTATAGAGGAAGAAGAATTCCATAGCTTTGTTCAAAATATATTTAAAATCCGTAACGCAGCAGTTCTTAAGGGGGATCTTAATACCATCCTGGAACTATATGATTTAGACAAAAGAAATGGCTTGTGGGCCTTTACACATCAGACTAAAAAGGTGAATTATTTACATGCCTGGTCAGAAAAGCAAGGAATTGAATTTACAGATATTGAATCAAAGATTAAAATCAAATGGTTTAAAGGAAATGACCAGACTGCAACCATAAACTTTTTAGCCTCTACAACATATAATTATGTCTACAAGGATCAGCCTGAAATTGAAAACCATATGAGAATAGGGACATATCACGAAATGAAAATTGCTAAGGAAGATGAGAATTGGTTAATTACTAGAGAATGGTACACGGATCCCTTTGCAGACTCCTTAAACCTGGAGAAATTCAACACAGAGGAAAATAAAGCTTTTATTCTTTCTATGCAAACAAGAGATTTTTCTAGTTTGGATGAAAAAAGAAAAGGTGCGGTAGCCTATGCTGATTTATATTGCGGGGCTGCTGATTCAGGTGAGAACGGATATCAATACAATACAAAGTATAAGAATTATAATGCTTTAGGAGGCGATTGTACCAACTTCGCTTCGCAAGTTCTGTATGAAGGAGGAAAATTTAAAAAGGATAGTGCATGGAACTATGTAAAAGATGGGAGCAGAGCTTGGTTGAAGGCTACCGGTTTTAAGGATTATATGCTTTATAGCGGGCGTGGATCTTTAATTGCCTACGGAAGTTATGATAAGACATTAAAGGCTTCATATAAATTATTGCCCGGTGATCTTGTGGCTTATGAAAAGAAGGGGAAGGTTACTCACACAGCAGTGGTTACCGGTGCAGATTCCAGAGGCTATTCATTAGTGAACAGCCATAACACAGATAGGTATCGGGTTCCCTGGGATTTGGGGTGGAGTGATTCGGGAATCCGTTTCTATCTGATACGGGTTCATTATTGAGATTGTTGATAATAATCCTGTAGTTTTATTGGGCCTTCGAGTACATCCCGTCCCACGTAAACGGTACCGTCGATCCTGGTTTTATAACTCCATTTAACAAGAAGTATTGTACCCATCAGAATTTCGATTGCAGTTATGCAACGAGGGTGAACACAACTTCCAGAGTTAAAATAAAGAGGCTCTCCCGGTTTAGGCATAATAGATCTATGGGTATGCCCTGCAATAAGAATTTTGTTTTCTCTTTTTACCCAATTGATCAGCTTTTTTTCCACCCATTTCTTTCTTTTATAATTCTTTGACGCACTAGTAGGATCATTTACTCCTATCAACTCAAGAGGTTTCCAAAAATATCGGACTAAAAAACGGTTTACACGCCATAGGGTATCGTTTAATAAGTCGGCTTGATGTCCGTGAAGGAGAAAGATTTCATAACCGGTGTCTATATTCTTCAAGATAAGCCCCTCTTCAAATTTAATGTTGGGGAACAAAGGGATTTCTTTCTTTTCCCGAGCATCAAAATAGGAAGACAAATTATTTTTAGCATAATTAGGGAGGTCCTTAACAATGTCATGGTTTCCAAAAAGGGAGTAAAACCTGTCATTTTTATAAAACCGGGACATAAGCCAGAATACCGCTTTGTATGCATCAATAATGTCCGAGATTTTTTTGTTTTCCCAAAGTTCATCCCCATCCCCTAATTCGATATAAGTGTAATTGTGAATATTATATTTGTTTAAAGCGGCTAAGAAGAGATTTTGGTTTTTTGCAAAGTTATCAGACCAATTTCCATCTCCCCTATGGCAATCACTCATAATAACAATTTGGGAATAGTTATGAAAAGGAATTATTTTTGCCGAATGATACACTTTGGAAATTTGTTTATATGCGTACATGTTCATGAAATAATTGGGCTGACCGACCCATATTTATAATGGCACTGTACAATTCGGGCGCCTTGGCTTTGATGGCCGCAATTTTTTCGGGCGTTGTCGTATAACCCTGAGTAATGTCTTGGTATTGATCACAAAAACCTTTATTCTTAATTTGCATTATTCGCTGAGTAAGAGGAGTCCGTGACAGCGGTTGAGGGGAATAGGGCTGATCATAGTAGATCCATACCGTAGTACCGATTACACGAATTTTATTTTCTGCATACCCCATTCGATAGAGCTCTGTTACAAAAGCATTACACATGGTTCTGTCCTTTAAGGTGATCCGTACATCCATAGTTAATTGATCCGGTTCTGAAAATTCTCCCAGCTTAAAACCCGTTAACCACCAGTGAATCCCTTCTCTGCTTAAAACAATCGCACGATTTTTTCTTAAAATAAAGGCAATATACAATTGATCTTCATCATTTACACAATCATAAAAGATGTCTGAACCTTCCGTTGTATAAACTCCCACCTCACAGCCCATAGTCATGCCGTATTGCCCTTTCCACATTTGAATTAGCCATTTCCGGTTGTCATATTCAAATCGAATCGGCTCGCAATCGATGATCATGCCCAAAGGAGCGGCAGCTTCATCATAGAGCTGGTTATATCCAAATTTTCTCTGCCATGCATCTGCCCGCGAATAAAAAATGTCCTGTCTCGGATCATAGGCATAACCGGCGGATTCGATCACCTTGTCTAAACTTGCTTTATCTTCGTAAGCCTCTTTGTTTTTCTTTAAAAGATAAAGGACAAGTACAATCGGTATAAGGATAAGAAGAATCCATATAAACTCAATTCTATCAATTAACATAAATATCCCTCTATTCAATTTGGTTTCTGTATCAGTTTATTCCTAATAACATCAATGTGTTAAATGTGATAATTGTGTAGAAGATAAGATGATGATATACTTAGAAGAAATCTCCGGAGAATGGTATGGAAAAGATAAAAGCAGTAAGAATTGTATATTTTTCCGGCACGGGAGGTACTGCAAGAGCCGCTGCTTGTTTTGATGCTTCTTTCAGAAAGAGGGGAGTGAAAACAAAGAATCTGGAGATAACTATGAGTGCTGTTAAAAGAGATTATTTAGTTTCAGATAATTTAAAAGAAGATTTACTCATTCTGTTATATCCGGTCCATGCATTCAATGCACCCGAACCGATTTATAAATGGATCGATGACAATACCGATAATCAAACAACAAGAGCTGTAGTTATCTCTGTGTCCGGAGGAGGGGAGATCACACCTAACAAAT
>JAQUJQ010000114.1 GCA_028680875.1 Eubacteriales bacterium | reverse complement strand
TCCGATCTATTTTATAGTAACAAAAGAACTCCCATATCCTGTGGGCCAGGCTGCCGCTCAAACCTTAATAGTGGGAGACGAGGGAGGAAAAAAGGCGGGCACACTGTTTGCATCATTGGGTGTTGCTGCAATCTTTACCGTATTAAGAGATTGGTTTGCATCCTTTGAACAGGTAATATGGTTTAAAAAAATGTTACCATTCAATTCATGGGGCGGAGTTTGGCTTTCCCCAATGCTGATAGCAGTAGGCTTTATCATTGGCCCGATTTATATCGGTGTTTGGTTTTTAGGTGCCATCATTGGTGATTTTGGAATACTGATCGGTGGACAATCGGCAGGGATCTGGGATGTAGCTACTGCTTCAAACATCAAGGCATCTTTGGGAATCGGCCTTATGGTTGGAACAGGCATAGGTATTATCGTGAAAGGTATTTTGCCGAAAGCAAAAGAGATTTTTGGGCCTATGTTCAGTAAATCCAGTATTTCCGGGGGTATTGTTCCAATGAGATGGGCACCCATCGCTATGGTGATTCTTGCTTTTCTGTTCACTGTAATGGCCGGTATGGGTGTTGTGGCTTCAATCGTGACCATACTTGGAGTCTGGCTGGCAACTGCCATGTCGGCTCAATGTGTAGGCCAGTCCGGTATCAATCCTATGGAGATCTTCGGTATTATCGTGTTGATAGCCGCAAAGGCCGTATCAAGCATCGGACATACTGAAGCTTTCTTTGTAGCTGCGATTGTTGCAGTAGCTTGTGGTCTGGTTGGGGATGTGATGAATGATTTCAAAGCCGGTTATGTTTTAAAATCGGATCCTAAGGCCCAGTGGATTGCAGAAAGCATTGGGGGGTTGATCGGCGCTGTAGTTGCAGTCATCGTTCTCTTCACTATAATAAAGGCTTACGGGCCTCAAGCTTTCGGTAATCCGGATATGTTCCCCGCACCGCAGGCAAGTGCAGTTGCGGCAATGGTAGGAGGCATCTCACATATGCCGGCATTCCTTATCGGATTGATAGCTGCCATCATCCTATACATTGTAAACTTCCCTGTAATGACTCTCGGGCTTGGGGTTTATCTCCCATTCTATTTATCAGCGACTGCTTTCGTAGGTGGTGCACTTCGGTTCATCGTAATGAAAGCGGCTCCTGCTTATGAAAAGAGAGGTACAGGCCAGATCATCGCCGCCGGTTTGTTGGGCGGAGAAGCTGTGGTGGGTGTAATCATTGCCCTAATCCAAGCTGCAATGATTATGAAAGCATTGTAATAGAAGAAATACATATCCTTACTGGAAACTGTAGGGCGGGCAGCAATTTGCTGCCCCCCTATCATTAACGATAAGATAAAGTAAACTTCTTTGTCTTATAGGAGGTGGAGGAAATCATGAAAGAGGTCAATATTACAGAGATCAAAGGCATTAAGATTGGCCATGCCCAAGATTTTATAGGAGGGAGCGGCTGTACGGTCATCCTTTGTGAAAAAGGCGCCTATGCAGGTGTAGATGTAAGAGGTGGGGGGCCAGCATCCCGTGAAACCGAATTGTTACGACCTGTCAATCTTGTGGAACAGATTCACGGAGTTATGTTATCGGGAGGAAGTGCCTATGGTTTGGATGCCGGATCCGGGGCGATGAAATACCTGGAGGAAAAAGGAATTGGCTTTGATGTGGGAGTGGCCGTGGTACCCATTGTTTGCGGTGCTTCCCTTTTTGATTTGGTAGTGGGTGATCCCAAATGCAGACCGGATTTACAGATGGGCTATGAGGCTTGTAAGAACGCAACCGCCGATAAACCGGCTGAAGGGAATGTGGGCGCCGGGACGGGAGCAACTGTAGGCAAGTTCCTGGGAATGGAATATATGATGAAAAGTGGATTGGGTACATATGCAGTTCAGATCGGTGACTTAATTGTAGGCGCTATCGTCGCTGTTAACGCCTTAGGGGATGTGGTAGACGTAGATACCGGGAAACGATTAGCAGGCATCTTAAATCGAGAAAAAACGACCTTATCAAGCACAGAGGATACCATGTATGAAGAATATGACAGTTCCAGAAACGTATTCAGTGGAAATACAACTATAGGCTGTGTAATCACAAATGCAAAACTTACGAAATCCCAGGCGAATAAATTGGCATCCGTTGCTCACAACGGTTATGCAAGAGCAATCAGACCGGTTCATACTATGGCAGATGGAGATACCATTTTTGTCCTTTCCACAGGAAATGTGGAAGTTATGCCGGATGCAGTGGGTGCACTGGCTACTCAGGTAATGGCTAAGGCCATTAATCGGGCTGTACTGGAGGCGGAGCCGGCTTACGGCTTAAAAGCTGCCAGGGATTTTTTATAAGTGATTCAAATGTAAGTAACGGTCCTTTTGGTAAAACATTGAATTAAAAGGACCGTTACTTAGATTATAATTTAATAAAATTCGGTTGACGTTGATTGAAGGTTGTCACATACCGGAAACCGACGCTTTTTAATTTTTCGTAACCCCATTCAAGTCCATATCCAAGATGTTCGGGAGCATGAGCATCGGAACCTATAGTAATGATTTCTCCTCCCAACTCCTGATAACGTTTGAGCATCTCTTCAGTAGGTGTGGTGTGTTCCCCCATCCCATAACGAAAAGAGGATGTGTTGATTTCAATTCCTTTGCCTTTAGATATTAATAGAGACAAAACCTCTGAAAGGATGTCCATATAGGAGTTGGATGCAGGGATATAGGGCCCGTAACGATCTACTACGTTGATATGACCCAAAACATCGTAATCATCATAAACAGAGAGGCAATCATAATTATATTGGTAGAAAGCTACTGTTGCCTCCTCTACACTACGATGATCAAAGAACCCCCCAAAAGCCAGATCGAATCCTTCAGCGCAATGGAAAGAACCCAGTACAAAGTCATAATTGTAGGATGTAACTACTTTTCGGCACTTATCTAAGGTTTTTCCGTGTTGTATACCAATTTCAATTCCTTTTATAAGCTTGATTTTTTCTTTGTACCTGGAAGACGTATCCTCCATTTCTTTGTGATAGGATTCTAAATCAAGATTGGAGGGCCAATTGGGGTCGGGATAATCCGGATCGTAATGATCAGTAATTGCAATCTCTTTAAGTCCTGCTTTAACAGCAGCACAAATCATTTCAGTCATAGGTGCACGGCCATCTTCTGAAAAATTAGTGTGAGTATGGTAATCGTACATGTTTGCCTCCCTCTTTTGCCTGTGATATAATTGAGTATAACAGAAAAATATTTTTTGAAAAGGGAAATCCAATGGCAATTGATTCAACGGAAATGCAATTGATTAAAAAAGCCCGATCCGGGGATGACGCCAGCTTTGAGTTGCTTATTCAAAATTGCAAAACAAAAGCCTATAATACAGCCCTCCGTTTTTTAAGAAATGAAGAAGATGCCATGGATGCTTTACAGGAGAGTTTTATTAAGATTTTTCGCCATTTGAATCAATTTAAAGGAGATTGTAAATTTGATACTTGGGTCTATCGTATTGTAGTAAACACATGCCACGATATTCTTCGGAAAAAGCATATTCATAAGACAGAGTGTATTAATAAATTTTATAAAGAAGGTGAGAGAACGCCGGATATTATTGATCCTGCACCTTCACCGGCCGCTGTTTTGGACACAAAGGAGACAGTTGGTTATGTTCTGGATTGTTTGAACAAGATGAACATAAACCATCGGGAAGTCATAATCCTTAGAGATATCCAAGGGTTTTCCTATGATGAAATCAGTGAAATTTTGAATTGTTCCTTAGGTACTGTAAAATCAAGAATCAATCGAGCAAGAGTTCTTCTCAGAGAGATGATGACGGAACAAAAAGAGAACGAATGCGTCTAATATAGAAATAAGGGAGAGGAGGATATCATAATGACAAATAAGGTTAATAACGAAGAAATAAATCAGGATATAAGTAAAATTTTGGATATCCTTCATCAGGTTCCGGAAGAGAAAATTCCTGAACATTTTGAATTAAGTCTGCAAAAAACATTACAGGAAGAAGGCAGGAAGATTAAGACAAAGAAAAATCGGAAACTATTCTTGAGAGCAGTAGTTTCATTAGCAGCTTGTTTTGCTATTGGAATTGCGTCTATTTCCATGTATAATAGTGGAATAGGAATGTTTTCTATTGATGATTCTGCTAAAGAATCTGCTTCAGAAGAAATCAAACTGTTTATGGAAGATGGAGCTACTGAAAATCAAATTGCAAAGCGAGATACCAATTCATCTAAAGAAAAATTTGAAGATAAATCTGAAGATGAAAATGAGAGATATGGTTTCGCAGCTACAATGGCTGATGAGGACACTTTATATATAGAATTGATCGACCAATACGTTGGTCATAAGAATTATCAAATTGTATCCAAATCAAAGGATTCTGATACGGGACAATATATTTTTGAACTCCTGATACTAAAGGATGGAGAAGGGAATCCTGTAAATGAAACTATAGTTTTAATCGGTGACGAAGGAGAAATTTATGAACAAAAATCCGAAGAACAATCGTTTCGTAGTGATTGATGGAAACAGTCTGATCAATCGAGCCTATTATGCAATTCAGCGTCCGATGATGACAAAAGAAGGGCTGTACACACAAGGGGTGTACGGTTTTCTTAATATGTTACAAAAGATACAAAGTGATTATAATCCGGCTTATTTAACCGTGGCTTTTGATCGGAAAGCACCTACATTCCGCCATTTGGAATATTCAGAGTATAAGGCAGATCGGAAAGGGATGCCTCCCGAATTGGCCATGCAACTTCCATTGCTTAAAGAAGTTCTTGATGCCATGAAAATCAAAACCTTGGAGATCGATGGATTCGAAGCGGACGACATTATTGGTACTGTAGCCAAACGGGCTGAGGCAGAAGGGTTTGAGCCATTAATAATTACCGGAGACAAGGATGCTTTACAATTGGCTTCTTCTAAAACAAAGGTTATAATTACTCAAAAGGGGATCTCTCAATTTGAAAGCTATATTGATCAGGACATCATAGAAAAATACGGCTTCACCCCGGAACAATTCATTGATTATAAAGGGCTGATGGGTGATCAGTCTGACAACATACCGGGCTTGCCGGGAGTCGGAGAAAAAACTGCACGTAAACTGATCCTGGAATTTGGAAGTGTAGCCAATCTCATTGATCAAATAGAAAATATATCCAATGAGAAACTAAGAAACAAAATTAAAGACAATATCCAATTGGCTATTATGAGCCGACGGTTGGCAGAGATTGAAACCAATGTTCCTATAGAAACGAATTTCTCTGAATTTATCCTAGAAGAGCCCGATTACGAAAAACTCATAGAGATTTATAGGAGATTGGAGTTCAATAGCTTTTTAAAGAAACTTAGGCCTGAAACCCTCCCTTCTTGTACGTCCGGGATTAAACCTCAGATTATTATTAAGAAACCGGCGCAGCTTTTTGCCTTGGAGAAATCGATAAAAAAGAATAACACCATTACTCTAAAAGTGTTCAGTGACAACAATCATAAGGACATTCCGGAGATTTATGGCATTTCCATTTTAACCGATGATCTGTATTTCTATTTAGATAGTTATAAAAATGATATGAAAGAGGCCTTGGAAGAGTTGTTTCATCGTTTCGATGTAAAAATTATAGGCCATCAGCTTCAGTCGGATTATTATGCTTTGATGTGTAAAGGCTTTTCAAATTGGAGTCCCAAAGTGGT
>JAQUJQ010000113.1 GCA_028680875.1 Eubacteriales bacterium | reverse complement strand
TATCCGGTCCATGCATTCAATGCACCCGAACCGATTTATAAATGGATCGATGACAATACCGATAATCAAACAACAAGAGCTGTAGTTATCTCTGTGTCCGGAGGAGGGGAGATCACACCTAACAAATCATGCAGATTGGCATGTATCAAACGGCTTGAGAAAAAAGATTAGAAATTCAAGCTCCTCTTTCTAACAGGCTTCCCGGAGGTTACTTATGGAAAGGAGTCCGGGAGTATTTGTCTTGGCCAGGTAAATAAGTAACAAATTATGATTAAAGGTATTATTGTTAGGGTATTGTAAAAGGGAAGATCGATAAGAAAATAATAATTTTTTAAATAAGGAGAGTTGGATGAATACAAAAATTGTAATTGTAGGAGCAGGATATGCAGGAATTCTCACTGCTAAAAAATTAGCAAAAAAATTTAAAAAAAATGACGATGTATCCATAACGGTTATCGATAAAAATCCCTATCATGCTATGTTGACGGAATTACATGAAGTGGCAGCTAACCGGGTGGACGAAGAAAGTATCCGGGTCAGCTTAAAAAAGGTATTTGCCGGGAGAAAAGTTGATGTTAAGCTTGATACGGTAAATTCCTTTGACTTTGATAAGAAAATTATATATGGAACCAATGAAAACTACGAGTATGATTATATGGTTCTTAGTGCGGGTTCTAAGCCTACATTTTTTGGAACTCCGGGAGCGGAAGAACATGCATTTAAGCTTTGGTCTTATGATGATGCTATTGTAATAAGGCATCATATACTGAATATTTTCCGTAAAGCCTGTCGGATAGCAGATCCTGTTGAAAGGAAAAAACTACTTACTTTTTTTATTGTGGGAGCCGGTTTTACCGGTGTTGAAATGGCAGGTGAACTTGCCGAGTATGTGCCGATTATAACGGACAAGTTCGAAATCGATAGAAATGATGTAACAATTAATATTGTAGACATACTGGATCGTACTATCCCAAATTTGCCTCCGGAGTTATCTGATAAAGTAGAAAAACGCCTGAAAAAAATGAGAGTCAACACCATGCTGAACACCAATGTCTGTGCAATCGGTCCTGATTTTGTAGAGACCAAGCAAAATGGTGTATGTACTCGTCACGATACGTATACGGTTATCTGGGGTGCAGGTATTGAGAGCGCCGATATTACCGGAGAAGCGGCCAAAGTTTTAGAATCTGCTGCCAGAAATCGCATCAAGATCGATCCATATCTTCGTTCGGTTGATAACGAAAATGTATTCGTCATCGGCGACAATATGTTGTATATCCCGGAGGGAGAAGATAAACCGGTTCCACAAATCGTGGAAAATTGTGAACACAGTGCAGCCATTGCAGCATATAATATAGGCTGCCTTATTAATGGCCAAGGAGAAATGAAAGAATATAAGCCTGCTTTTCATGGCTTTATGGTTTGTTTAGGTGGACGATACGGAGTGGCGCGGGTTGGATTCCCAAATCATATGGTTAATCTTCCTTCATTCCTTGCTATGTTCTCCAAACATTTTATTAACATTATTTACTTTATTCAGGTATTGGGCTGGAACAAAGTATGGAGCTACATGAAGCATGAATTCTTTACTATCCGGCATTGCAGAAGCTTTGTAGGGGGGCATTTCTCCAATCGGACGCCCAGTTTCTTACTGGTTCCGCTTCGAATCTGGCTGGGTGCCGTATGGTTATTTGAGGGAATTATGAAAGGATTGGGCGGATGGTTCAGTGAACCCAAATTGACAGGATTCTTCGGTGGAGCAAGTGCTTGGTATGATAGCATTATAAACAGCGGGACAGGTGGAGCAAAAGCCGTTGCAGATGGAGTAACAGCGGCAACAGGCGCCGCAGATGCAGTGACTGCAGCTACAGGAGCCGGAGGTGGCCAGGTTGGTGAGCTTTTAGGGACTACAATAATGAATTGGGATTTTATTGGTTTGTTTCAAGCTATATTTGTAAGTGGAAAAGCATTATCTGAGTCTGCAATCAGTGACTATGCTTTTAAATTAAATGTTCCAATCATAAATTGGTTTGTTGATACGGTTATTCTATCAGGAGATTCTATGCAGATTTTTATGCAGTCGAGTATTGTAATTGCTGAAATTTTAATTGGACTGGCCTTGATCGGCGGATTGTTCACCTTTCCTGCCGCAGCGGTATCTCTTGTTCTTCAATTTATGTTTGTCTGCACAACGGGACTGTATCTAGGAACTTTCTGGATGATTTTTGCCGGAATTGCAGTTCTTATTGGAGGAGGAAGAACCTTCGGTTTGGATTATTATGTTATGCCGTTACTCAAAAATTGGTGGAAAAAAGTGCGTATTGCAAGAAAGTTGTATATATATAATGATTGATTCTTATGAAATTGCTTTTAAACAGATGAAAAACGAGGTAAATCGGATATTATCAACCTCTCCTTATATAATACGTGAATATACAGAACATCTTGCAGAAACATCAGGTAAATACATCCGTGGTTCTGCACTGTTAATCTGTGCTGAGAGGGAAGACGATACTATTCACGAGAATGGTGTTAAATTGGCGGCAGCAATTGAAATATTGCATTTAGCCACGCTGGTCCATGATGATGTGATTGATAATTCCGATTTGCGGCGAGGGGGCATAACCCTTCAAAAGAAGTACGGGAAACGGACAGCCGTCATCTGTGGTGACTATTTAATGTGTGTTGCGCTTAAACTGGTGGCATCAGCTTCAGATAAAGAAAATTATCTTGACTTGGAAATACCCGATTATCTGAGTCATATCTGCCTGGGTGAGTTGAATCAGCATATCAACAACGGTAATTTTGATTTGACAGTCTATCAGTATTTGAAAATCATATATGGGAAGACGGCGGCTTTATTTGAGGCTTCCTTTTATGCCGGAGCGATTCTCAGTGGAACCGATGAGAAAGTAAAAAAGAAATATGCAAAGCTGGGCAGGTATGTAGGAATGATATTTCAGTTAACGGATGATTGTATGGACTTTGAAACTACAGAAAGTGTAGCTAAAAAGCCGGTTCAATCGGATTATGAACAAAATGTGATTACATTGCCTTTGATTCATGCATTTAGAAACCTAAAGCATCTTAGAAAAAAGGCAGAAGAAGAAGGAATAACCAGAAAGGAGATTAACGAAGGAGTTTGGAAGGCAGGTGGTTTAAATTATACCAGAGCAATTGCAAAAAAGTATTATAAAAAATATCAAATCACATTAGATGAGCTGGCTATTACAGAGGACAAGCGAGCTAGGTTAATCTCTGTCTTAGATAAGGCTTATCGGGTATTTTAGGAGAGGGCAATTGGTAACAAGATTTCTAAGCTATACAGAGATTAAGACGAAGATAACCAGTATATTTGCTTTCTTAATGGGGGCAGCATTTCTTTTCTATATTAATCAACCGATCGATTGGAAAGTGACTGCTGTTTTTTTCACATCCATGTTTGTGTTTGATCTTGCGACTACTTCTATCAATAATTACATTGATACTAAATCCAATCAGAAGCCTCTGCCGTTTAAAAGAAAAACAGCGTTTATCATCCTGATACTATTGTTGGGGATCAGTACCGGCTTGGGATTACTATTGGTGTTTCTGACTGACGTTGTGGTTTTAATTATAGGTGGGATTTGCTTTCTATGTGGAATCCTTTATACTTTTGGTCCCTTGCCAATATCCAGGCTTCCTCTGGGAGAAGTCATGTCAGGTATTTTTTATGGCTTTTTCATACCTTTCCTTTTGTTATATATAAACATGCCGAAGGGGACATACCTTACTTTAGACATAACATGGAATCAGATATCCATGCATTTGTACGTAATACCAATCATCACAGTAATTTTGCTTTCCATACCACCGGTTTGCACAACAGCAAACATTATGCTGGCAAATAACATTTGTGATGTTAAAGAGGATATTGCGGTGAAGCGCTATACACTGGCTCATTATTTGGGAGAAAAATCCTTGCACTTGTATGCCGGTATTTATTATGTAAGTTATGGAGCAACCATTTTAATGGTGCTTGTAAATGTTTTGTCACCCATTTGCTTGTTATCATTGTTTACACTTTTTTTTGTAAAGCATAATATAAAACAGTTTTATAAGGTACAAGATAAAGAAATCACCTTCATTTTGTCTATTAAAAACTACGTACTTATTATGGGAACTATTACAGTGTTGATTTTTATAAGTGGATTGTTATAGAAAAGAAGAGGGGAAAATGAAGTTTTTTAAGAAATCTGATCTCCTGGTCATTTCTGTTATTCTTGCTGTCGGTATAATTATTTGGATTTTATATCAATGTATTTATACGGATAAGGCACCGATAGCAGAAATCTATTATTACTCTGAACTTGTAGAAACCGTGTCATTAGACAAAGGAACAGACAGGAAATTTTCCATTCCTCAGGAACCCAATGTGATTTTTCATCTTGACCGGGAAGGGAGAATCTGTTTTGAAGAGTCGGATTGTCCGGATAAGGTATGTATCAATACAGGGAAACTCAATAAGGTCGGCCAATTTGCAGCATGTTTACCTAACGGAATAGTCTTAAAAATTGTTTCCCAAGAAAAGAATAATGACGATGTTGATATTGTCGTTGGGAACTAAAGAGGAAAACGATGCAAAATATAAAAAACTTAAATAAAACTCAGCTTATGGTTTTAACAGGGTTAATTTTCGCATCGGCGCTTGTACTTTCATTGATTGAAAGCATGCTGCCGCCTCTTCCTATTCCTGTACCGGGTGTAAAATTCGGGCTTTCCAATATTGCGGTTATGTATTGTTTATTCTTTTTAGGGGAAAAACAAGCTTATATTATTGCTATTTTAAAAGCTACATTTGTATTCATTACCAGAGGATTAATAGCCGGAGCCTTAAGTCTTTCCGGGGGAATATTATCTATAACGGTAATGTTTCTACTGTTGTTGCTTTTGAAGGAGAGAATATCATATTTGGTTATCAGCATTTTTGGAGCAGTATTTCATAATATTGGCCAATTTATTGTGATTATTCTCATATATGTGGGTATGAATATGTGGGTATACTTACCAGTTCTGCTTCTATCCGGAGTAGTGGCGGGAATAGTAACCTCAACCCTGCTCAGGTTTATTTTACCAGCTTTAAAAAGGCTGGTTTGAAATAAAAGAAATAAAAGAATATAAATTGGAGGAGATAACTAATGAAAAAGAAATTAGCACTTTTACTGAGCTTTTCCTTGATCATACTAGCTTTGGCAGGCTGCGGATCAAATGGTGAAGCACCGAATGACGAAGGTACTGATACAGCAGTTGCCGGAGTTAAGACAGGACTGGCAATTATGTCAAGCATAGGGAAATCAATAGATGCAGGCGATGAAGATGGACTTGCACAGGCTGACTCCACTATTGTTGCAGTAACAGTTGATGCAGATGGGAAAATAGTTAATTGTGCGATTGATTCTGCGCAAACAAAAATCAATTTCACTAAGGAAGGTAAAATCATTACACCTTTGGATACTGTTTTTGTTGCAAAGCAGGAAATGGGGTCCGATTACGGGATGGGGAAAGTATCTTCTATAGGAAAAGAATGGAACGAACAGGCTGCTGCATTTTCCAACTATGTCATCGGAAAGACCTTAGATGAAGTAAAGGGAATTGCAGTTAATGAAGAAGGGGTTCCTACAGATGCGGAATTGGCCTCTTCTGTCACGATTAAAATTGGCGGATTTGTTGATGCAATTGAAAAAGCTGTTGCAAATGCC
>JAQUJQ010000112.1 GCA_028680875.1 Eubacteriales bacterium | reverse complement strand
CTATCATTAACAGATCTTTTGTATATTACAGGACTAAACATAGGATGCGAATGTTGCTACTGTATATGTACGGGGAGAAGGAGAACCGGCTCATAGTCGGTGCTGCTAATAAATCAGAGTATCAAATTGGTTTTTTTGTTAAGCATGGAATCGATTCGGCGACAGATATAATGCCAATAATCGGATTATACAAAACACAAATAATCAAACTTGCAAAGTACCTTTTGATATCGGGTCATATAATTGAGAAACAGCCTTCACCGGATATTCTATCAGGTGTTGATGATGAAACAACAATTGGCCTCCCTTATGAAAAACTGGATCTAATTCTGTTAGCCATTGAAAAAGGATGGACGGATCAGGAAATTGAACATGCTCTGGCAGGGATCGGTATTACCATGAAAGATATCATCTATATCAGGAATTTAATAAAGAATTCGGAGCATATGAGAAAAGTTTATGTTCCGTAGAAAAGACAGGCAAAACGTCCCCCTGTCTTCCCTGTGTCTTTAAGAGGAGGTAAAAATGTGAGGGCTTTTATAGGAATTGACTTTGAAAATAGTTTAAAAAACCAAATTTATGAACTCCAGCAAGAATTTAAAAAATATGCAATTAACGGGAGATGGAAGCATAGAGATAATTTTCATCTCACTTTGAAATTCTTAAATGAAATATCTACCTCACAACAGGCCCAAATCGATGCTGCCTTGAAAAAATTATGCATTGAAAAGAAATATTTTAATTTGAAATTTGGAAAACCAAATATTTTTGAAGGCAGGGATTCGGTTCGGGTTTTATGGATCGGAATTTTAGGAGATTTAAAGCAATTATATATATTACAGCAGGAAATAGACAAAGCAATTAAACCTTTGGGGTTTTCTGCAGAAAGAAGAAAGTTCAAACCGCATATTACAATAGGACAGGATATAGTATTTGAGCGCAGATTTGAAGAAATACAAAGTTACTTTGAAAATGTTCAATTGGAGCCAATCCGGGTTGATCGCCTGTTCTTATTTAAAAGTGAACAGATTAAATATAAGAGGGTTTATACAAAGGTGACGGAATATAATTTAAGGGACGAAAGATGTGATAAACTGTGATAAAAAAAGACAGGCAAAACGTCCCCTTGTCTTATTAATTGTGATATAATGTAATAAAAAGTAGAATCTCCAAGTTGCATAATTTGCAAGGAGGGTTTAAAAATGGTGAAAGCGTTTTTGAACCGGAATATGATCTTGGCGGATGTTTTAACCCGCAATTTTAAAAACAGACAGGAACAGCTGGACTATGTTCTCCATGAAGCACTAAAACTTACCGAAAGTCAATATGGGTACGTCTATTTATATGATGAAGAAAAACAGGAATTTTTACTTAACTCCTGGACAAAAAGTGTAATTGAAAATTGTGAAGTTGTTATGAAACCAAGCGTATATAAGCTGGATAATACGGGTATATGGGGAGAGGTTGTCAGGCAGAAAAAGCCGATTATCATTAATGATTTTGAACAGCCTAATCCACATAAAAAGGGATATCCGAAGGGACATGTGGCGTTGAAGAAATTCATGTCGGTTCCTGTCATAATTGATGAGAAGATTGTGGCAGTTGTCGGGTTTGCTAATAAGAACAGCGATTATGATGAAAATGATGTATATGAGATGACACTTCTTATGAGTGGGATATGGAATGCATTGGAAAGAAGAGAGGCGCAGGAAAAACTCACACTCGAGCGCAATAAATATCTTCAGACATTAATCTCTATTGGTGATGGGGTTATGGTGGTTGACAAGAACGGACATGTGGAGATGTTAAATCGTGCTGCTGAAAAATTGACAGGATGGTCTTTTGCAGAGGCATTTGGAAAGCTTTACAGAGAAATACTTGTTTTATCCTGTGAGCAGGGGGGGATGACGATAAACGACCCTATTGAAGAGGTGTTTGTAAGCGATACAATTCTTGAATTGAGAAATCATGCTATACTAATCTCTAGAGACAATACAAAGTATTTTTTAGAATATAGTGCTGCGCCCATTAAGGATGATAGCAATTCAACGGTTGGGATTGTGCTGGTTTTTCGTGATGTTACAGAGAAAAAGGAGCAGCGGGAAAAAATCGAATACTTAAGCTTTCATGATTCTTTGACTGGCCTATATAATAGGAGGTTTTTTGAAGAGGTAATACACAGGCTGGATACAC
Organism: Eubacteriales bacterium; assembly: GCA_028680875.1. Lineage (GTDB taxonomy): Bacteria > Bacillota > Clostridia > Peptostreptococcales > Anaerovoracaceae > JAQUJQ01. Next base: position 3,570 of record JAQUJQ010000112.1, on the reverse strand, counting down.
AAAGAAACCTTCCGATATCTATTATTATGGGAGATGTTAATGGATTAAAACTGACCAATGATATCTTTGGACATGCCTTTGGAGATATTCTTCTGCAAAAAGTTGCAGATATTTTACATAGAGTAAGCCGTACGGATGATGTCATTGCAAGATGGGGCGGTGATGAGTTTGTTTTACTTTTACCCAAAACAAATTCAGAAGAAACTAAACAAATTATTAAACAGATAAAGGACGAATTTGCCAAAGAGCAGATTAAAGCGATTAAGGGTAGTATTTCTATGGGTGCTGATACAAAGCAAAATCCTGATAGTAATCTTGTTGAAGTTTTGAATAAGGCGGAAGAAAGGATGTATTTGGCAAAAATATTGGAATGCGATAAAGCTAACAGCGCTGTTATAGATTCAATTATTCATATGCTTCATGAAAACAATCCAAGAGAGAAGGAACATTCTGTACGTGTCAGTGAATTGTGCAGGGACATGGGAATAATATTGAAACTTTCCGAAATTGAAATAAGAAAATTGGAGGATGCCGGATATCTTCATGACATTGGTAAAGTTGTGCTAGAACCTGAATTACTGAAAAAGAAATTTAGCAAAACAAATCAGGAGTGGAATGAAATAAAAAAACATCCTATTATTGGATATAGAATTCTTAATTCATTCGACCATACACTGGATTTGGCAGAAATTGTTCTGGATCATCAGGAAAGATGGGACGGATCGGGATATCCGAAAGGATTGAAGGGAGAAGAAATACCCAAGCTGGCAAGGATTATCGCTTTAGCAGAAAGCTATGAACGTAAAGTGTCCGGCGCCGACAACTTTGAAGCTATGAGCAAAGAAGATGCATTAATAGATATTCGAGCAAATGCTGGGAAACACTTTGATCCGGATTTAACAGAAACATTTATTAAAATGATGGAAGCTGATCATGAAAAAGAAAGAAGTAATGACTAGACTACTTATATATGCATCCTTCTATTCAACTCTGTTTTAATATTTTCTCCCTGAAATATGAATATGGCAGATAGAAATATAATACTGATTGCAACACATAGGATGGATGGGTAAATGATGTTTATCCAATTGAATAGAATAAACAATACCGGAATAACACCAAATAAGCCATCTAATAAGGCATATGTAATATAATCTCTGACACTGAGTTTCATAATCTTAGCTGTCACATACATTACGAACATGGCAGTTACATATGCAGTTGGGATTACATAGTCAAATGCCCAGCCCCTCCAACCTGTTTGCCAGTCCCAAAAAATAGAAAGCAACGATACAATCATTACTTGCCACATGATGCTCTTGGGTATATTGTGCCTTTTTTTTACAACGACAATTAAACTGAGCCACATACTAAGAAGGGCAAATACAACAAACAGGGGCCAGTTTATATTTGTAGGGAATATCATTTGAATGGAAAAGCTAATAACTACGGTTGTGATGGAAATAAAGGCCATGATCCGGATGGCCAGATGACCTTCATAGGCAGGGGGTATTTCAGGATATATTTCTTCCTGTTGGTTCCCATTACCGTTGTTTGAGAGGATATTTTCGCATAGGGGGCATTTCTCTCTTTTCCCTCGTATATGAACCTGGCAGTGATTACAATATCGCATAAGTCTGTACCACTCCTCTAAATATTTGACGAAATTTCAATTTCAATTCCCATTTTAGAAAGTAACTGAAAAAATGTTCTTTGTATTTCTGTTTCCCGAAAGGGGGAGGTAAAACTTACGACCAGCCTGTCTTCATAGGAACACATAGTAATTTGAGGTCTTCTGGCACTGATACAAATGCTAAACTGTCGAATATAAGAATCAAATCCCAAAGGCATGGAGACTTGTCCTATATTCGATATGGTTGAGGTGATTTTCCTGTCTGTTAATTTAGTAGCTATACGAAGGGAGCAATCCTTTAATGGTAAAGGAATTGCTCTGATAAAAGGATTCTGCTCTAGTGCCATTAGATGTTTTAATTGATAATTCAACCGTTCTTCAGTCAAATCATTTTGGAAACATTGGTTTACGCCATGAATCACCTCTTTAAAATCATCATTACTTTTTCCAAAATCATACCCCACATTCATGGTACTAAAGAAGTTTCTTGCTGTAACAGATTCAAAAAAATAACGTAAATTGATTGGAACAGATAAAACCACGGGATGATTCTTCATGTGAACGGGCATTACTTTATAAATCGAGTATATAAATAATGATGTAAGAAATATTGTTAAGGTCGTATTGTAGCCATGGGCTTGATCCAAAACGGCCTTTACAGACATGGAGCCTTCAATGAGCTTAATTCGATTTTCCTCCAACCGGGTTCCTTTAATATGGTATGCACTGGTGTTTTCTTTCTTTCTATCTTTGCTCTTTTGCTTACGTTTGTTATTACCGATAAAATGCTTTTCAAAGCTATCATCGATTTTTTTACTTATTGATGAATTGCAATCAAATGTAGGGATTGTGTTCACAAAATTATCTTTATATCTTCTAATTATGTAGTGATAAACCAAGGACTGCATAAACCAAAGAGCACCTATTCCATCGGATAGGGCATGAAATAGCTCAAGATTGATTCTGTTGTTATAATAAAATATCCGAAACAATAAGTTCCGTTTATCACCTTTATAAATGGGAGAACATACCGGATTTGATTCAATTTCGACTATAGGTTGAATATCGCTGGTTTCTAGATAATACCAAAAAACACCCCTTCTTAAGATGGACCGATGCAAAGGAAAATTTTCTACGGTCTCATTTAATGCCTGCTGCAGAATTTCAGGTTTTACAGTTTCAAATAGTTCACAGGTTAGTCGAAATACCTTAGTATCTTTATTATTGGAAGTTGCCGGAAAGATCTTCGAGGCATTATCAAGTCTGGCCCATTCTACTCTTGCGGTCCTAAATCTATTCATGGGGTTGGCACTCATATACTTTCCTGAAATGAAACCCATATATCGAAAATCTGACTGCTGCCGGAACCAGTTTTGGATGCTTGAATAGAGACCATCTTAGAAGTTTCCAGTAATAACGACGCTCCTTTCCAAGAACCCCTAAATGTAATATTGACTTGAAGAATGCCAGGATATTGATTGCATTAATATCATCACTAACCAATTTATCAACATCAAAGGTTTTTAGAAAATTGTAGATACGCTCATAATAGTATTTGGGAGAATAGATGGTGGCGACAATGTTTTTATATCCTTTTAGTAAAATATCTTTATCCATTTTAGGAATAAAATTTATTGTAAAATTTGTATTGTCACCGGAAAATTCCTCTGACATTCGGCCTTCTTGTACCAATCGCTGGTATAATTGGGTGCCTTTCGGAGCGTTTAAAAGACCAACCATGGCAGTAACAATTCCGCTGTCCTGTATAAATTCAACCATTCTATTAAAAATGGAAGGATTGTCTTGATCAAAACCTACTATAAATCCCCCTTGCACTTCTAACCCATATTGCTGGATTTTTTTAATGCAGGAAATCAAATCCCGATTTATATTCTGTGTTTTTTTGCATTCGAAAAGACTATCTTCATCAGGAGTTT